>JASFVU010000030.1:0-11105 GCA_050049665.1 Bacteroidales bacterium
GGAAAAACAGAATTAATTTTCTCATACGTGCTCTAATTAAAATTGAGTAACTTATCTTTCAGAAGCTTTACCCCCACACTCGCCTTTTCCTGTATTATGTCCACTTTTCTGTATACAGGCGTTTTCACCACATTCGGATCTATCAGATACAGCGGAATATCAGCAGGGGCATAATCCACAAGGCCCGCTGCAGGATAAACAACAAGAGATGTTCCTATTACAGCGAGAATATCGGCAGTACTTACTATACGTGCTGCCTCCTCAATGGCAGGTACCGGTTCACCGAACCAAACAATATGCGGTCGTAACTGGTGGCCTTTTTCACAGTTATCTCCTATGGTTATGCTTTCATAGCCGATATCGTATACCAGCGATTCATCTCCTGTGCTCCGTGCTTTCGTAAGTTCGCCGTGCAGATGCAAAACATTGCGGCTGCCAGCCCTCTCATGCAAATTATCCACATTTTGCGTAATAATATGGACATCGAAATGTTCTTCCAGCTCTACCAACCCTAAATGGCCGGCGTTGGGAACGGCATTTTTCAGCTGGGCTCTTCTGTCATTGTAAAACTTGAGCACAAGTTCCCTGTCCATCAACCATCCGTCTATACTGGCTACCTGCATAACATCATAATTCTCCCACAACCCGCCGGTTTCACGAAATGTTTTCAGGCCGCTTTCGGAGCTGACTCCGGACCCGGTAAGTACAACCAGTTTTTTCATCTTTGCCGGTTAAATGAAAAGCCTTTAAACAAAAATACATAAATCGGTAAACTATCCCCATGTAGCTCTCTTTTGTTAGGCAAAAAATAGTATTTTTACATGCCGTCATGTTCAGTTGATCCCCATTCCGTATGATTGATCAGACCACGATAGATAAAATATTTTCTGCCGCCGATATAGTGGAGGTTATAGGAGATTTCGTAAAATTGAAAAAAACGGGTGCTAACTATAAAGGACTAAGCCCGTTTACCGATGAAAAGACCCCTTCATTTTTTATCAGTCCCGCCAAAGGCATTTTCAAATGTTTCAGTTCGGGCATCGGAGGAAATGTTGTAAGCTTCCTGATGGAACACGAAAAATTGTCGTACCCCGAAGCACTCCGGTACCTGGCAAAAAAATACAACATCGAGATCGTTGAAAAAGAGCTGAGCGAAGAAGAAAAAAAAGAAAAAAATGAACGGGAAAGTCTGTTGTCTGTTTCGGAGTTTGCTTTGAAGCAATTCAATGAGTGGTTGTTTCACAGAGAAGAAGGAAAAGCCATTGGACTTGCATACTTTAAAGAAAGGGGATTCCGGGAGAACATCATCGAAAAATTCCAGCTCGGGTATTCCCCGGAACAGCGTGATGCTTTTACAAAACTGGCCATTGAAAAAGGATATAAACTCGACTACCTGGTAAAAACAGGCCTGACGATTGACAAAGGAGATTACCGTTTTGACCGGTTTGCCGGACGGATCATCTTTCCGATCCACAGCATCTCCGGGCAGCCGGTAGGCTTTGGCGGACGTATACTGAAAAAAGCCGACAAAGCAGCAAAATACATCAATTCGCCTGAATCCGAAATATACCATAAAAGCCATATTCTGTATGGCCTTTTCTTTGCCAAAAAAGAGATCATCAGGCAGGACAAATGCTTCCTTGTTGAAGGGTATACCGATGTCATCAGTCTGCACCAGGAAGGCATTGAGAACGTAGTCTCATCTTCGGGTACTGCCCTTACCAAAGAACAGGTACGCCTGATCAAACGATTCACCAAAAACGTGACGGTTTTATACGATGGTGATGAAGCCGGTATCAAGGCTTCCATAAGAGGGATCGATATTATCCTTGAAGAAGGATTGAATGTAAAAGTATTGCTGTTGCCCGAAGGTGAAGATCCTGATTCATTTTCACGATCCCATGGCAATGAAGAATTCCTGAACTTCATTACGGAAAACGAGTCTGACTTTATAAAATTCAAAACACGGCTGCTTCTGAAGGATGCCGAAAACGATCCTGTGAAAAAAGCCACTCTGATTACCGATGTGGTACGCTCCATTTCCGTAATTCCTGATAATATCGCCCGTTCGGTATACATTCGTGAATGCAGCAAGATACTGGAAATTGATGAAGGGATCCTCTACAATGAGACCTTCCGGTTAAGACGCAATAAAGCTTATGAACAGTCAAAACGGCCGGAATACAAACCGCCGAATAAAATTCAGCCACAGGAAGAGGTCAAAATCAGCAATGAATACCCTCATGAAAAAGACCTGCTGAGAATATTGTTAAGGTTTTCCGATAAAGAACTGCGGCTGGAAAATGACCATATTATCCCGGTACTTGACTATGTTATAGACGAATTGAAAAACGACGAGCTGGAATTTCACCACCCGGTTTACCGAATGATCTACGATGAGATCGTTCACAAGTATAATGCCCGGGAAAATTTTACCGATCATTCCTTTACTCATCATGAGAATCCGGACATATGCAAAGTGGCTGTTGATCTGACAACAGACAACTATGAACTAAGTGCGATCTGGAGGAAAAAAGAAGTATTGCACCAGGGAGATGAGATGAAACTGAAAGAAATTGTCCCTGAATTTGTTATGGCGTTCAAAAACAAAAAAGTAACCGACCTGATAAAAGATACGCAGAAAGATATCCGAAAGGCACAGGATAATGCCGACGAAGAAAATATGGTGTTGTTACAGCAAAAGTTAATGGTACTCAACGATCTGCGAAAACGCCTTGCAAAAAAACTGGGCGACAGAACGATCATATAGCATAGATAAACGGCTATTTATCTGCACTGACTTCATTCTTTAATTCTTTCCCCGAAATAAAATCATGGATGTTTTGCATGGTCGTATGGGCAATATTGTACATCGCTTCTTTTGTGAAAAATCCCTGGTGAGAGGTGATTATTACATTGTTAAAGGTCAGCAGTCTGGCCAGGATGTCATCGGTAAGGACACGGTCTGAAAGGTCACTTTCTTCCTCATAAACATCCAGTCCGGCAGCGCCTATCTTTCCCGATTTCAGCCCCTGGATCAGGTCAAAGGTTTTTATCAGCCTTCCTCTCCCGGTGTTGATAAGAGTTACCCCCTTTTTCATCAATGCAATGGAATTCTTATTGATAATGTATTCCGTTTCTTTTGTCAGGGGGCAATTCAATGAAATGATATCCGATTTATTGAACAATGTGTTCAATTCAACATACCTGAAACCTTTTTCATTCGCATAGTCACAATCGGGATACGGGTCGTAGGCAAGTACCTGCATTCCGAATCCGGTAAGGATATTTACCAGGGCCTTCCCGATCTTTCCGGTTCCTATCACCCCGGCCGTCTTTTGATACATGTCAAACCCCATAAGGCCATGCAAAGAAAAATTCGCGTCTCGGGTTCTGAAGTAGGCTCTGTGGATCTTCCTGTTCAGGGTCATCATAAGGGCAATGGTGTGTTCGGCAATGGCATTCGGAGAATATGCCGGAACACGCACTACACGTATTTTCCCTTTTGCGGCTTTCAGATTCACATTATTGAATCCCGAAGATCTCAATGCAATAAGTTTAACACCGAATGACGCCAGTTGAACGATCATCCTGGAATTGATGATATCGTTCACAAAAACAACGATCACATCCGCATTCTGAGCCAGAACTATGTTATCAGGAGTAAGGTGATATTTGAAATATTTGATCTCGAAATCATATTTTTTGTTGATTTCGGTAAAACTCTCTTTATCATAAGGTTTTGTATCAAAAAAAGCAATTCGCGGTTTCATATATTATATACTTTTACAGTAAAACAAGGTTCATTTCATTAAGTTTTATCTTTATTCTTCGAATATGGGATTAATCGGCAAAAAATACAATACCGGAATAGCCCTTAGTGGCGGAGCCGTAAGGGGCATTGCTCATCTGGGTATTTTCCAGGCAATGGAAGAAAACAACATAAAGATCGATATCATCAGCGGCACCAGTGCCGGAGCTCTGGCCGGTGCCTTTATCGCCGACGGATTCCACCCTCAAGAAATCCTGGAAATTTTTTCCGGTAAAAAACTGCGTGAACTTATGCGGCTCTCAATTCCACGATCGGGATTTTTCAATGTAAGGGGACTGAAAGAAGTTTTAACCAATAAATTACGTGCAAAAAATATTGAAGACCTGAACATTCCTCTGATTGTTGCAGCAACCGATTTTCAGAAGGGCGAAATTACCTACTTCGGGAAAGGACCGCTATCGGATATTTTATTGGCGTCCTCAAGCATTCCTCTTTTATTTGAAACAACCAAAGTTGACGGTATTCCTTACATTGACGGAGGGGTTGTTGATAACCTGCCAATAAAACCATTAAAAAAAACATGTAAAAAGATCATAGCAGTTCATGCCAATCCAATTGGCCGGAAGGATAAGATCAAAAATCCCGTTCAGGTAATAGAAAGGGCTTTCCACCTTGCCGTTGCTTCTGAGATCAGCAGGAAAAAAAATGAAGTGGATGCATTTATTGAGCCTGAAAAACTGAAAGACTTCGGATTGCTGGATCTGAAAAATGCAAAAAAGGTCTATCAGATCGGCTACGAAGCAGGAACGGAATACTTTGAAAAAAATAACTTATTCAATAATAACTCTCTTCATATTGTTGATTTAATTGATGTCTTTAAAAAATCAAAGGCATGAATAATGTTTACCTTTGTCTGCCTGACAAAGAACAATTCATTTTGCATAATGGATCATAAACTCTATATCCAGAACACGCTGACCAGAAAAAAAGAGCAATTTATTCCGTTAAATCCCCCTTTTGTCGGGCTGTATGTTTGCGGCCCAACTGTTTACAGCGAACCTCATTTGGGACATGTAAGAATGGCTGTTACGTTTGACGTGTTGTTTCGCTATCTCACGCATCTTGGATACAAAGTACGCTATGTCAGAAATATAACCGATGTTGGCCACCTGGAAGATGAAGTCAGTGGCGAAGGTGAGGACCGGATTGCCAAAAAAGCCAGACTGGAACAACTGGAGCCGATGGAGATTGTTCAAAAATACAAGCTTGAGTTCCAGCATGTATTGGAAAAATTAAACACCCTTCCTCCCAGTCTTGAACCCCAGGCCTCGGGACACATTATTGAACAGCAGCAGATGATCAGAAAGATCATTTCAAACGGATATGCCTATGAAGTAAACGGCTCGGTTTACTTCGACATTGAAGCTTACGGCAAAAAACACCATTACGGTAAACTTTCGGGTCGGAAAGTTGAAGATATGCTGGCCAATACGCGCGATCTGAGTGGACAATCGGATAAAAGAACCCCACTTGATTTTGCTTTGTGGAAAAAGGCTTCTGCTGATCACATTATGCAATGGCCTTCCGAATGGAGTGAAGGTTTCCCGGGCTGGCACCTCGAATGTTCTGCCATGGGAACCAAATACCTCGGAGAAACCTTTGACATACATGGTGGTGGCCTGGATCTTATGTTTCCTCACCATGAATGTGAAATTGCCCAGTCTGTTGCCGCTAACGGAAAAGACCATGTGAAATACTGGATGCACAACAACATGATCACCATCGACGGACAAAAGATGGCACGGTCGTTAAATAATTTTATTACCCTGCGTGAACTGTTTTCGGGCGATCATGAAAGACTGGAAAAGGCTTACAGCCCCATGAACATCCGCTTTTTTATCCTCCAGGCACACTATGGCGGCACACTTGATTTTTCGAATGAGGCTTTGCAGGCCTCGGAAAAAGGAATGATCCGGCTGATGAAAGCCATTGCGGCCATGTATGAAATAAAACAGGGTAATACAACTTCATTCGATTTTAATACGATCGCTGAAAAGTGTTTTGAGGCATTGAACGACGACCTGAATACTCCGTTGGCAATTGCCCAGTTGTTTGAAGGCGTCAGGTTTATCAATCTGTTACTGGAAGGAAAAGAATCCATCACAGACAAAGATCTGCTTTCCTTTAAAAACTTTATGAATACCGTGACAAAAGATATTTTAGGACTGAAGGAAGAAACTGCCGGACAGACATCGGATAACGAAGAAGAACTTCTCCGGTTAATTCTTGATCTGAGGCTTGAAGCACGCAAAAACAAGGATTTTAAAACCTCTGATGTCATACGTGACCGGCTTGCCGAACTGGGCATTGCCCTGAAAGATACCAAAGAAGGTACAAAATGGGAAAAAACATGATGATCAGGCAACTCCTCCGTGATCTTTCAGTACTCCCGAAGCGATCAGTGCCCCCTGATACATCGCTTCCCGAATGTCATGTTCCTGAAAATACGTTACGCTGAAAGCAGCCTGGTACGCATCCCCGCAACCTGTTGTATCGACAACTTCATCGACCTTTAATGCCGGTTGAAAATATTCTTTCCCGTCATAAAAAGCTATACTGCCGTTGGCCCCCAGGGTAGCCACTATTAATTTATTCCGGGTAAAAGCAAGTTGTTTAAGTTTCTCCAGATTATGTTCCCGGGCACTGACAAACGCAATCTCTATGTAGGGAAGATACCTGGAAATAAGGTTATCAGTGTCGTGATGAAGAAAGTCTGTCACGATCTTTTGCCCTGTTTTGTTCCTTTTAATGACCCTGTCTAAATTTTTATCGCCATACGGAATCGCAATGAGATCATATTGCATGATCGATGCGAAATGCTCTTCCGGAAATTCAAAAGCATTGTATACGCCACTTTGCCAGTCGCCTTGTCTGGAATACCTTTCTCCCTCCGGTGAGTTATATATCCTGTTGGAAGCTGTCCGCCCTTTCTTTCTGAATAGAAGTTCTGTGTTGATTTCCCTGGACTTCAGCAATTCGAAGACCTTATCCCCTTCAGCATCATTCCCGATAAACCCGGCAATTGCCACCTCCTGTATATTCATATTTTTTGAATGAACAGCGAAGTTCAGACTATTTCCCCCGCAAATGGTCTTCTTTTGTTCGGGAAAATAGTCTGTGCATAAAACGGAAAGGGCAATTATTTTCATCCTGAAAAGTTTATTTATAGATAAATTCGGTTTAATTCATTTGAATAAAAATGTTTCGGCAATGTATCGAAAAACTATCTAATTTCGTAAACAAAATGATGTATAGCAACAAAGTAAAAATTATGAAACATCTCCATAAGCTCCTCATCATATTTTCTGTCGTATCCCTGATAATTTCCGGATGTGATGACAATGACCATTCCGGGGGTTACAGTTCTCAGGACAGCGTTTTCATATTCATTGATGATGTAATGGATTACTGGTATTATTGGTATGAAGAGATCCCTGACCTTGATATATTCGGGTTTGAAACTCCTTCGGATCTGCTGGAAGCTATGATGTACACTCCACCGGATTACTGGAGCTTTATCGAAAAAGCAGAAATTGTTGAATCTCTTTATGAAGACGGAGAATATCTGGGTTTTGGTTTTCTACTGAAATTCGATGTATATGGAAATTTGCGGATCCCACTTGTATATGAAAATTCGGAAGCTTATGAGCTTGGCATCCGGAGAGGCAACATTATCACTGCGATCAATGGCACAGACCCTACACTCTTCGATGATTACAATTCATTTTTCGATTATGATCCCGAAACCTTTACATTTGAAATACTGGATAACGAAGGGATTATGCATACAATAACGCTCGACAAATCAATCATTGTACAAAACGGCGTTATTTTCTCAGACATTTATAATGTTTCCGGCACCAAAACAGGTTACATACTATACGACAGTTTTTTGAACTTTACAAAAGAGGAACTGGAAGATGTTATTTCCTATTTCAAGTCAAACGATATTACAGAACTGGTGATTGATCTCAGGTATAACGGAGGTGGTTATATAAGCCTCGCAAAAGAATTATGTGAAATGATCATGCCTGCAGAAACAGCAGGTAAGGTTTTTATCTCATTTCTTTTCAATGATCGTCTCAGTGAGACCCATAACTCTTCATTTCTTTTTGAAGAAAATGAATTGAACCTTGATCTTGACAGGGTTTTCTTTATCACTACCGGTGCATCGGCCTCTGCCAGTGAGCTGGTAATAAACTCACTCGAACCATACATGGATGTGCTGATCATTGGAACTTTTACTCATGGAAAGCCCGTAGGTATGAGTGAATTTACTTTCAATGACTGGGTCCTGTATCCGGTAGTAACCCAGATGGTAAATGCCGAAGGATTCGGAGATTATTTCGAAGGGTTAATTCCCGACTGCGAAGCGGAAGATGGCATGGATCACGAATGGGGAGACGAAACAGAACCCTGCCTCTACCAGGCATTCCATTACATATCTTACGGGACATGGGATAACATGATCACGGCAAGCACAAAAACATCGGATACCGAAATGATCCCGAATCAGTATTGGAAAAACAGAAACCTATTGATACTGGACAATTAACGAATTCTTTTAACGGCAAATTTTTCTTTTCTTGAAAGTCTTTCTTCATCATTACTGGAAAACACTGTGCTGGGTAACTCTGACTTCTTTCCTTCTTTTTACTCCCGGAGAGAAATTGCCAAAAGAAAATCTATTCACTTTTGACCATCTGGATAAAGTTATCCATTACTTTTTGTTTCTGATCCTGGCTATACTTAGCCTATCTGATGAACATCGTGCAAAAACCCGGTCCCTTACAGGAATTAACATGGTCATTATTGCAGGAATAATCATATTGTACGCTTCCTGTACGGAATTAATCCAGGCCTCGTTGATACCGGAAAGAACAGGAGCATGGGGTGATTTTCTGGCTGATGTGCTGGGAACAGTTACAGGTGTTGTTTTATTTCATTTACGTAACTCCCGGGCTACAGCCTGATCTTAATATCCGAATTTTTATATTCCTCTGCCAGCTTTCCAATAGTATGTTCATTAAACATTTTAACAATCTCTTTTCTGATGCTTTCATAGTGATTATGCAACGAACACTTTTTATTGTTTCCGGCATTGTTACAGGGCTCATTGGATATCAGGCAATTCTCAAACAAATCATCCCCGTCAATAATTTGTATTATTTCTGTCAACGATGTGTCTCTTGTTTTCTCAGAGGCAAAAAAACCTCCGTTGGGCCCTTTTGTTGAGGAAAGAATTTTTTTCTTTGTAAGCGTTTGAAGGATCTTTCCAAGAAATGGCGAAGGTATTCCCAGATCTTTGGCTATTGTCTTTATCCCGATCTTTGTATTTTCCCTGTAGTTAATGACTAAATATATTAACGCCCTGATTGCATATCTTGAAGTACTTGACAGCATATAAGATTTATTTAATGGGTATTTTATCTATTCGCCGCTGATGTCTTCCTCCTTCAAATTCGGTTGTCAAAAACGCATCAACTATTTTTTCTGCCACACCTGTGTTTAAAAATCGAGCAGGCAGAGCGCAAATATTGGCGTTATTGTGGCTTCTTGCCAGTTTCGCAATTTCGACATCCCAGCAGATCGCCGACCGGATCCCAGGATGTTTGTTTGCCGCTATACTAATGCCATTACCACTCCCGCATAAAGAAATACCAATTTCATACTCCTTTCTTTCTACAGTTTCAGCCAACGGGTGTGCAAAATCAGGATAATCGGAACTCTTATCCGAAAAGGCACCAAGGTCCTTAACTTCATACCCTTTCATCTTAAGGTATTCGACTACGTGTTTTTTTAATTCATACCCTGCATGATCACTGGCAACAACAATCTTCATAAATTCTAATTTTTGTAAAGATACTGATTTTAATAAATCATAAATACCTGCAATAGTCTAAAACTGCCGCTTCTCACCAATCAGGTGCCGGAAGCAAATTTCATTTAACAAGTTCGTGTTAATACGTTGTTGAATTCCGGGAACATTTTTCAATAAAAAATCCTTGGATGCTTCAAAAGAAGAACCGGTTGATGTTTTTTTGAATATTCCAAAAAAAATTGTCACTTAAAATTGTTGTATTTTTAACATCGATTAAACAAGAAATAATAGAAAAAGATGCTTGTTTTTTTTCACTGACTAAGTTGTTAACAGCTTGTTTAATCATCTGTAATTTACTCATTATTAATTACCTGATTTTATTCTGATTGTTAATATTATTTCAATATTTTTTTAATTACGTATTTTGCAAATGACTCTCAAAATAATTTTGAACAAAATCAACACCCTATCATCATCATTAAATAAATAACTCAAATAATTATTATTATATATAAGATGAGTGAAATTGTTAATAAAAAAGATCTGCAAAATTTTGGATACCTGAACCTGAAAATCAGTCCGGAACTGAATTTAAAAAAAGAAATAAATACGTTACGCAAAGAAAAAAAAGCGGTCATTCTGGCACATTATTATCAGGAGGGAGAAATTCAGGATCTGGCAGACTTTGTAGGGGACAGTCTTGCATTGGCGAGGAAAGCCGAATCAACTGATGCGGATATTATTCTGTTTTCAGGTGTGCATTTCATGGCAGAAACAGCAAAAATTCTGAATCCGTCAAAAAAGGTTATTCTGCCTGACCTGAATGCCGGTTGTTCTCTTGCTGATTCCTGCGATCCGGAAGAATTCAGAAAATTCATAAAAAAATATCCCGGACACACTGTTGTAAGTTATGTAAATACCTCTGCAGAGATCAAGGCATTGACAGACATCATATGTACCTCGACAAATGCATTAAAAATAATAGAAAGTCTGCCGAAAGACGAAAAAATAATCTTTGCCCCTGACCGAAACCTCGGAAACTATATTAACAGCAAAACCAACCGGAATATGATTGTATGGGACGGAGCCTGCCATGTTCATGAAGAATTCTCTCTGGAAAAGATCCTGGAAACAAAACAACAAAATCCGGATGCTAAGGTCATAGCGCATCCTGAGTGTGAAAAACCTGTTTTATTGATTGCCGATCATATCGGGTCCACTTCTTCCCTGCTTGATTTTACAAAATCCGATTCTGCAAAAAAATACATTGTTGCTACTGAATCGGGTATATTGCACCAAATGAAAAAATACAATCCGGAAAAAGAATTTATTCCTGCTCCGCCAAAAGATTCTACCTGTGCCTGCAGTGATTGTAATTTTATGAAGTTAAATACCGTAAAAAAAATATACATTGCTTTACAATATGAGTTGCCTGAACTTGTTATGGACGAA
>JASFVU010000435.1:0-3557 GCA_050049665.1 Bacteroidales bacterium
TGGCCGGTTCTGATCAGACAAGTCTGCCGGTTACAGAGATAAATATAAGAAATTCTCACAAACCAGTTATAACCAGTATATTCCGAAGAATAACCTCAACAAACCGGGTTTATTTAAATTTCTTCAGGACATCTTTCACGGCATCTTTGTGTATGGTAAAGCCCATCATCTTCAGTCTGATATAATCTTCATGAAAAAAGTAATACCCGAAACGCGGATCATCTTCGCCAACATTGCGAGAACCGGAACCGGAATCTTTGATCAGATACCAGTTTTTCCCACTGTCCTTGTAATTTTCCAGGATGCCGATTAACTGCATGCCGTGATCATCGGTGGTTGTTTCGTTCGTGAAACGGAACTGGCGGGCATCTTCATTGATATATCCGGAAGGAATATCGTAATCCGGTATCATGGCACAGTTGGTCCGGCGACTGAACCCTGTTTCCGATACATCTCCCCCGATACTCATGCTATAACCATCTTTTATGGCACGTTCAGCGATTTCCATAAAAACATCAAGCGGAATATTGTAGTATTCTTTGCTGTGCCACCAGTTGTCAGGCACTTTGTATTCCACCAGTTGCCAGTAAGGTTCCTGCTTGTACGAAAGGATCTCCACATAATCATCCGGGTTAAGTTTCAGGTAACTATCCAGATAGGTCCGGGGAGTATAACTTTTTCCTTCCACCATAAAATCAGCCGGGGGTTCCCCTATATAGTGATCCATAATTGACCTGATGGTTTCCAGGGCATAATCTTCATTCCACGCATTGTTTTCCTGTAACGACAGAAGAAAACTTTTCATTTCTTCAAACATTCTCTCGTGCGAGTGAAACTTCCGGTTATCCTTCAATCCCGTGTAAACTTCCTGTGGTACGGCACCGTATTTTTTCATTATTCGTGATACGGCATTCCCTTCCGAACCCTGATCGAAGTTTGAATTACCGCGCTTTTCAATAAAGCGGCGGGCTTTTTCAACATATTCCCAATAGACAGTATACATTTCAGATATCGCTGTTTTTTTCCCGCTGAGGCGATATACTTCCGATTCAAAAAAAGCCGTGGTGGAGAAAGACCAGCAGGTTCCCGTATTTCCCTGAGACTCGTGGGTTTGTGTCCATACGGATCGGTAAAGTGAGGGATCGCCTGGCAGATCCGTTCCGGACTGATCCATTGCAAAACTGATATCCGGCTGTTCGTCTGCTTTGTCAATGGAATCATTCACAGCACTTTCATCTGCCAGTATGACGTCATAATAGTAACCTTCCTGTAAACGGATCTCAATGTTCCCTTTATCGGTGTTTTTCTGAGCAAAGACCGAAACGGCCGTTAACAGGGCTAATGATAATAATGGAATACGATACATAATACATTCATTTAAAGTCAAAAAAACGATGCACGGGCTTATGCGGAAGGATAACAAAGGTAATAACCTGGAGCAATTATTAAAACATTTTGAAAATAAGATCGGCGAATACAGTCCTGATACCCATCTTACGGATCACCCTTACCGCTGCGTGTTTTCATCCGAAACTCATGACCTTTCCCTGATAAAATACAAAAGGAATACGTTCTAAAAACCCTTATAATGATAGCAAGAATATGGCATGGAACAGTCCCTGTAATAAATCGGAAGCGTATTACAGCTACCTGCAGGCAACAGGACTCAGGGATTACAGACTTACACCCGGAAACAAGGGAGTCTGCCTCCTCAGAAAAACGGATGGAAAACTGGCACATTTCATTACGCTTACTTTCTGGCAGGACGCAGGCGCGATCAGGAAATTTGCCGGACAGGCCATTGAAAAAGCACGGTATTACAGCGAGGACGAACACTACCTGAACGAAAAGGAAGAACACGTATCTCATTATGAGATCCTTGAACTGCAGGCTGAAGATCTCAGGGAAGGTACAGACGACTCTTCACTGGTAAAAACTTTCTTCCAAAGACCTGTTCTGTTCTATAAGTAATATGTGTTGGCTGTTATTATATCTTTATCAATTAGCTTCATTATTTTCAGTCAGTCCCGTTTGTACCAGACTCAATTATCTCTTACTTTTCATAGTGCAGATATATTCAAACGATCATTAACATTAATGTTGTTATTTTAAAAAACTCATTGGCGTTTTCTCACTATCTTAGTAGTAGAATCAATTTTGTATTCCGCTTATGAACGTTGCAGTAAGGATCAACGGAACCGCCCCTGCATGGCCGGTTTTCCTGGAAAGCAAACAACCTTTTTATTTCCCTGCCACCTGCGAAAGCCTGGGCAGCGTTTCGTATTCCATCCTGGCAGACCGCAGAGGAAAAGGGGAGTCCAGGCTCTGGGAAGTGCTGATCGATGCCGGGCACAACACGGTGCCCTACCTCATCCGGAACGGGAACAGGATACCTGAAGCCATTTTGCTTACCCATGCACACAACGACCATGTGCTGGGGGTAGACTGGATCGTGCAGAGCTTCCGGTACAAGCACAACAAATCAAAAAAATACCCTGTCTACTCAACCAGGGCAGTGATGCAGGAGTTTCTGCGCCTGTTTCCTTACCTGGAAGAGGCTGTTGAACACACCGAGCTTCTCCCGGGCAGAAAGACGCCTGTAAAAGAAACGGAAAGCCTGGAAGTAACAGCATATCCCGTGTTCCATGGCAGTGCCACCCCGGGTGCCTCGATGTTCTGTTTCGAAGGCAACGGTTTTCACCCGGTGATCATCACAGGCGATATGCTCTGTCCGCTGCTGAGAAAAAGGGACTACCATTCCATCGGCAGGGCTGCAGCCATGTTCACGGATACAAATAACCGGTTCCCTGATCCGTATTCCGGTCATGCCAGCTTTGTATCACACTTACCGGGAACAAAAGATCCGCCGGAAAAACTGAAACAGTGGTTCAAAACCACCAAAATAGAACAGCTTATTCAACCGCACCTTGACGGGGACCAGGATAAGGCAACCAGAGAATATTTCGATGAATTTGCGTCCGACTGGCAGGAAATAAACGAACTGCCGCATACCATCCTCGGACTGAACGATTACCTGAACATACCGGAGGTTTACCTGGTACACTATTTCGGATACTACGACAAGACCAATTACAACAAGGAACTGCTGGACAGGAATTCACTTGAAAAATGGGCCAACCAGGTGGCAAAGGAAAAGCACATGAAAAATGTGGTGTATAAGGTTCCGCGCACAGGCGACCTGATTCGTTTGTAGTGTAGCAGGTGGTTGGCTGGTAAGCTGGATGCCTGCCTGAACTGCCGTACGGCCGGCAGGGATGAACGGATGAATCCGCTCGGATGGGGTATCTGGTTTGGGGGCGCCCAAGGAGGTATTTCTATATTGTAATAGCAAATTCAGGACTGGCCTATAAAAAATTTGGCTAATAAATCTTTGCGCAGGCTCGTAGCGGGAGATCTCAAGTTCCACGGGAGTGAAACGGCTGTGGAACGACATGAAGAGCCAAGCAAATAGTCCCGATTGTAGATTTTGTTGGATTTGCTTTGCAAATCCTTACAAATCTAACATCGGGATTTTTATCAGCCATGATTTTTTTGCT
>JASFVU010000436.1:0-3556 GCA_050049665.1 Bacteroidales bacterium
CCGCCCTGCCAGGGTTCTTTGTCGTACAACATAAAAGTATACCTTGAATCGCTTCCATCTACAATAATTATTATACTGCCGTCACTGTCAGTATATGATGTGGCATCCGTTATTTCCACCGAGAAATTTAAATCCGTATCCTGAGCTTTTAGATTGGTATTGCAGATCAATGATAATACCATAGCAAAAGTTACAAAACAGAGATTTCTGATGCCAGAAAGGATTAGTATGTTTTTCATTATTTCGTTGTTTCTTTTTTGAATTTTTCTATCTCCGGTTCAAACAAAAAAATGGTTGCGGATACAGGCCCGCAATTATTTGCATCGTTGATGGTACTTCTGTAAATTCCCACAGGAAGGTCAGTAGCAACCGGGCCTTCCTGATTGTTGGTATTTTCACTCCAGTTGATAATATAGGGGGGAGTCCCTCCTCCGGGATTTGCCCTGACAGCCGCTATTAACATTTCATTTTCCCCCTGAATGTTCTCGATGCTGATCACCCCGGCATTTAGTTTTTCAGGCGTTTCAATAGTTACCGGCAGACTTTCTCTGATCGATTTGTCGGTATACCATATGGTGTACTTACCTGCCTTTAAATCACTTATTTGAATTGGGATGGGCGAAGTTTCGTTAAAGGTCTTTACAGTTCCCGTTGTATTGCTTCGCAATTCAATGGTAAATTGTGCCGGGGCAGGATCTGAAATACTGATTTTAATGGCGCCATCACTTTTACCATAACAGGTCACATGACCGGCCTTTACTGAAATAGGCGGATTAAATGCCTTGCTATCAGCTATATAAATTAAATTAAACAGAAAGATTATACTGAGACAAAGAGGTGTCATGCCTGAGAATATATGGTTGTTTTCAATAGTCACTTCCTGAGTGTATTTAGTTTTACGCACTGAAAAGCATTATGTTACAAGGAATCAAGGCTCAATTGCACTTTCCAGCATAAAAATATATGAAAAACTACGGCATGAAAACAGCCTTGAAATTGCATGCCCGAAACCCGGAATCTCATAGGTGTATATAAAAACCAATAAATCAGCAAATTATCAAAAAATACAACCCGGGGAAATTGTTAATAAATCTTTGATTTTCAATAGAAAGAGTTATTGTTCGTCTGACAGGTACCGTCTTGTAATAAACCGGATGGGGTACCAGGAGGCAAAAAATCCAATGGCCGTTACAACAATCAGTACAAGCAAAATATCTGAAAACAGGATCTTTACAGGATAGGAATCTACAACAAAGGTGCCTGCTCCCTGCAGTTTAACCAGTCCTAACTCCTGCTGTGCTATACATATCAGGCTTCCGATCAATAATCCCGCAATGGCACCGGCAAGGGAAATGATCAGTCCTTCGATCAGAAATGTCTTTTTTATGGTTCGCAGGTCCGATCCGAGGTATCGTAAAGTTTGAATGTCGTTTTTCTTTTCTATGATCAGCATGGTCAGCGAACCGACTACATTGAATGAAGCAACCAGCAGAATAAAAAACAGGATAAAGAAAATGGCCCATTTCTCCGACCGCATGGTTTTATAAAGTAATTCATTTTGCTGCAGGCGGTTCTTTACAAGGAATTTTTCTCCCAGGATCTCCCGGATACGGTTTTGTATTTTCTGGGTATTGATCCTATCGCTTAGTTTGATTTCGAGAGCAGATGTTTCATTTTCATAGTCGAAAAGCTCCCGGGCAAAATCGATTGGGACAAGCACATATTTGATCTCTAACTCGGGTTGAGAAATGAAAAAGCCGGCAGGACGGATGAGTTTTGTATTCAGGCTTCGGTTGGGATCCATGGATATTTTTTTCGTCCTGCGGGGGACTACCAGCTTCAGAACATCCGTGAATTCAAGTTCCATATTCAGCGTGTACTTGATCCCGCGCCCGACTATGGCAAAAGGAGTGGTTCCCCTGTACAATCTGAATTCACCGTCGGTCACAAGGGTATCCATTCCTGTTATGCGGGCATAGTTGGGATCGACACCACGAACGGTGGCAACTGTCTGCCTGCTGCCGTATACCAGCAAAGCATTTTCTTCGACAATGCTTCCGACATAAAGCACACCTTCCAGGCTTTTTATCTCATTGAGTTTTTCTTCCGAAAGGTGAAAGGTCTTACCTTCTCCGGGAACAACCTCCAGATCGGCATAAAATGAATTGAACAAACCCCATACCACCTGATCAAACCCGTTGAAAACAGACAAGATCGTTATGAAGGCGATGGTACCGACAGCAATTCCGGCGATGGAAATGGCGGCAATGATGTTGATTGCATTATGGGATTTTTTTGCCAGAACATACCTGCGTGCTATGTAAAAGGGAAAATTCAACAGGATCAATCTTTAAGTAGGTTATTGATATTATCAATGTAGTCCAGCGAATCATCGAGGTAAAAAATAATTTCCGGCACTTTCTTCAATTGGTGCCTGAGTTTCCTTCCAAGACTGTTCCGGAAGAGGTTTTTATTTCCGTTCAGCAGGTTGATATCCTTTTTTCCTTCCGCTGACGGGAACACACTGATGTATATTTTTGCCACACCCAGGTCAGGACTGATACGAACGCCGGTAACAGTAAGCATTTTACCCGGAACAATGTCACTGCCATGTTCCTGTATGATGCCTGCAATATCTTTTTGTACCTGTTTTGAGACTTTGTTCTGCCGTGTACTCATTTTCCCCGAAAAAGTGAACGGGACAAAATTAAGGGAATTATCCGACAATCATTCATTTCAGTGGATGAAGAAAACAGTTTTCTGTGTTGTGAAGGATTGCCTTTTGCCGCATTACGCAAAATATTTAAGAACATTTTTTAGTTTTGTGTCCGGTTTTGGTACTATTGCGAATAATAATTTAATCCATATTCTTAGCATGTCAAAGAAAAGAGTTTTATCGTGCATACAACCGACAGGACATATTCATCTGGGAAATTATTTCGGTGCTGTGAAGAACTGGGCGAAAATACAGAATGATTACGATTGTTTTTACGGCGTTGTTGATCTGCATGCCATGACCATGCCATATGACCCGAAGGAGTTGAAAGAAAATACCCTCCAAATGGTGGCTGAATTAATAGCCTGCGGTCTTGATCCGGACAGGGCCGTGATCTTCGTTCAGTCCCTTGTGCCGCAACATACGGAACTTGCATGGATCTTTAATTGCATTGCTTCTTACGGCGAATTGTCGCGTATGACACAGTTCAAAGATAAGTCGGAACAAATTGAAGGAGGTGGCAAGGGTCAGTTCATTTCTGCCGGGCTGTTCACTTATCCTGTTTTACAGGCTGCCGATATCCTGATATACAGAGCTGATTTTGTACCTGTCGGACGAGACCAGGTACAACATCTTGAATTATCCCGCAACATAGCTGTTCGTTTCAACCGTCAGTTCAAAGAATATTTTCCTGAACCGAAACCATTGCTTACTGAAATACCCAAGCTGGCATCGCTGGCAGATCCGTCAAAAAAAATGAGTAAGAGCCTGGGAGAAAAACATTATATAAGCATGTTCGAAGGTGAGGCATCGATCCGGAAGAAGGTAAGATCAGCCGTT
>JASFVU010000438.1:0-3549 GCA_050049665.1 Bacteroidales bacterium
GTGAAAGCACTCACAGATACGATGAAAGAATTTGAAGCGAATGTATAATTATAAAAACGAACAAAATGACCAAGGTACTTTTAGCTACTGTTAAACCTTTTGCTCAGGCTGCTGTTGAGGGAATAAGAAAAATCTTTGATGAAGCCGGATTTCAGCTTTCAATTCTTGAGAAATATGCATCGCAGGATGAACTCGTTTCAGTCGTATCGGATGCAGACGCAATTATTCTGAGGAGTGATATCATCGATAAACAAGTCATTGATGCCGGCAAAAACCTTAAAATTGTTGTCAGGGCGGGAGCAGGTTATGATAATGTCGACCTGAAAGCAGCAACGGCCAAAGGCGTGTGTGTCATGAATACGCCCGGTCAGAATTCGAATGCCGTGGCAGAACTTGGTATCGGCATGATGATATACATGAACAGGAACCGGTTTAATGGTACACCGGGGACAGAATTGAGATGGAAAACTTTCGGTCTGCATGCTTACGGGAACATTGGTAAAATTATGGGACATATCGGCAAGGGACTGGGTATGGAAATATCTGCTCATGATCCTTATATTGACAGGATCATTGTGGAAAATGACGGTGTAAAGTATGTCAGCGACGTGAAGGAACTTTATAAAAAATGCGAGTATATAGCCGTAAATCTTCCCGCTAATGAAAAAACAAAAGGCATAATCAATTACGACCTTATGTCATCCATGCCAAATGGAGCTACCATAGTCAATACGGCACGGAAAGAGATCGTTGACGAACCTTCCCTGCTGAAAATGTTCGAGAACAGGGACGATTTCAGGTATATTACCGACATTGCTCCTGATTGCCAGGACATATTAAAGGAAAAATACGCTGAGCGCTATTTGGCTACACCAAAAAAGATGGGAGCTCAGACCGCCGAGGCGAACATCAATGCCGGACTTGCAGCTGCCCGTCAGATTGTTGGTTATATAAAAGAAGGGGATACTACCTTCAAGGTGAATTGATTCGTGAAAGTTAAAAACCGGTATTTATGGCAATAGTAAAGCCCTTCAGGGGATACAGGCCACTGAAGGAGTATGCAGACCGTATTGCATCCAGACCTTACGATGTACTTAATTCCGATGAGGCGAGAGCGGAAGCTGCGGACAATCCGTATTCTTTTCTGCATGTTGTTAAACCTGAGATCGATCTTCCTTTGGAAACAGATCATTATGCAGACATTGTTTACGAAACAGGAAAAAAGAACATACAAAAATTAATCAAAGACGGCATCTTTGCACAGGACAAAAGCGAGATATACTATGTGTATGCTCAGCAACTGTGGGGAAAAACGCAGTATGGCCTTGTAGCCTGTGCCGGTGTTGAAGATTACCTGAGCGGCATCATCCGTGAGCATGAACTGACCCGGCCCGATAAGGAACAGGACAGGAAAAATCATATCAGGATCACGAACTACAATGCGGAGCCGGTGTTTTTTGCCTATCCCGACAATAAGAAGATCAACAGCATAATAGAAAAGGTCGTCATGGGACAGCCCGAGTACGACTTTTTAACAAATGATACGGTTCGTCATATGCTTTGGCTGATCGATGATACTGAAGATGTAACCGGTATTGAGCGAATTTTCAGGGAAGAAATTAAATATACTTATGTGGCTGACGGGCATCACCGGACAGCTGCAGCCGCGCACGTGGGAGAAGATAGAAAAAAGCGAAATCCCCGTCACACAGGGGAAGAACAATACAATTTTTTCCTGGCGGTTCATTTTCCCGCAAGTCAGCTTACCATCATTGATTATAACAGGGTCATCAGGGACCTGAATGGTTATACCAAAGAAGAATTTATAGAAAAGATCAGGGAATCATTTGAGGTAAGCGACCACGGAGACGAACCATACAAACCTTCGGCACTTCATGAATTCTCAATGTATATCGATGGTAAATGGTCTGTTCTGAAAGCAAAAAAGCACACTTACAACGATGATGATCCTATAGATTGCCTGGATGTAACGGTACTTTCCAAAGCCCTGCTCGACCCGGTACTGGACATCAAAGACCTGAGAAAATCGAAAAGGATCGATTTTGTAGGGGGGATCAGGGGACTTGAAGAATTAAAGAAAAGGGTGGATTCGGGCGAAATGGCCGTAGCGTTTGCATTGTATCCGGTTTCAATGGATCAGCTGATCAATATCGCTGACAGCGGAAAAATCATGCCTCCCAAAACAACGTGGTTTGAGCCTAAGTTAAGGAGTGGCCTTGTTATTCATGACCTGGAATAACGGTTCCTTTGAAACAGAATCATATACTTCGTTTTTCACTGATTGCATCTGTTCGGTTTTTCCTTATTTTGTCAAAAAAAGATAACAGGATGCCTCATTGTTAATATACAGGTTATCAGTAATTTGTAATTTGTTTTTTCATTTTTACGAACCAATCCGCAACTAAATTGTCTTATTTAGAGGCGTAAGATTATGAATTCCTGACTTGGAATCATTTTTTTTCTATCTTTGATGCCGCGAAAAAATTATGGTGTTTTCAAAATAATTATTATACCTCAAATCAATAACTATTAAAGCTGAAAAACATGAACATTGATGGACAAATCTTAAGTAAGAAAGATCTGGAAAAACTGAAGTATTTAAATAATCCTAAGGTCTTAAAAATTGTAGAAGAGTTCACCACTTTGTTAAAACCTTCAAAGGTTACGGTTATAACGGATTCACAGGAAGACATAGACTATGTCAGGGAACTTGCTTTAAGAACCGGCGAAGAGAAAAAACTGGCAATGGAAGGCCATACAATTCACTACGACGGTTATTATGACCAGGCCAGGGATAAAGGAAATACGAGTGTTCTGGTTACTCCGGATATGAAAATGAGCAAAGTCATTAAAACAAAATCAAGAGAAGAGGGAGTAAAAGAGGTATTGGATATAATGGACGGAGCAATGGCAGGAAAAGAAGCTCTGGTCAGATTTTTTTGCCTGGGCCCCCTTGCTTCCAGATTTTCCATTTGTGCTTTGCAGATAACAGATTCCTCTT
Organism: Bacteroidales bacterium; assembly: GCA_050049665.1. Taxonomy (GTDB): domain Bacteria; phylum Bacteroidota; class Bacteroidia; order Bacteroidales; family UBA10428; genus UBA10428. Next base: position 3,023 of record JASFVU010000438.1, read on the forward strand.
ATGTCGGCCATAGTGAAGATATTTTATACAGATCAGGTTATGAGGAATTTAAGAAATTAAATGGCTCCGACGATTTCTTTTACCTGATTCATTCGGCAGGAGAACTGGATGAGAGAGGGAACACCAAAAACATTGATAAAAGAAGGATCTATATGGACCTGAAAGAAGACAGGGTGCTCACCGTTAATAATCAGTATGCAGGGAATAGTCTGGGATTGAAGAAGCTGGCTCTTCGGTTGGCGATATACAAAGCGAATAACGAAGACTGGTTAACAGAACATATGTTTATTATGGGCATTAAACCGGAAAGTAAAAACAGGATATCCTATTTTACCGGTGCTTATCCGAGTGCCTGCGGTAAGACATCAACGGCTATGGTTCCCGGTCAGACAATTGTCGGAGACGATATTGCCTATCTCAGGGAATGGGATGACGGATCATGCCATGCTGTAAATATCGAACAAGGTATATTTGGCATTATTACAGATGTAAATCCGAAAGACGATCCCTTTATTTATGAAGTACTT
>JASFVU010000437.1:0-3549 GCA_050049665.1 Bacteroidales bacterium
CAACCCGCCGTGTTCTATTCCGGCGACCTGCTGTTGGGAGGGGGTTATGTTGTTGAATCAATGGTATGAATCCTCAGGGTAGAGCCCTAAACCCAAAATTCCGATGCAGAGCATCGGGGTATTAAACCACATAATGCCGATACGCTTCGCTATCGGGATTAGTTCAACTAACAAATTTCCGTGCACTCTCCCGCCTTTTGCGGGACAGGTTGTTTCTGAAATTTGAGTTTCACTGAATAAAAGGACGAAGACTGTTTTTCGGGCGGAATCGAATTATCTGGCTCCGGTATTCCCAATTAATGACTCAATTCCTTATCTTTACGGGTATTATCCATTAAAGCTTAACTTATGAAAAAACTGATATTTGTTACTTTGCTTATTTTACCGGTTCTTACCGTTTATTCGCAATCCAAGAAAGAACTACGTCAGCAGAAGAAACAGGCAGAATATGAGGCAGCCAAATGGCTGGTTGAATCAATGAATTTCGAGTTCATCGCAGGAAGAGCTATGCCCCAGGGAGGAAGTGCGGTTGACCTTACGACAACTTCAAACTTTCTCCGGGTTGCGGATTCCATTGCCGATGGTGATCTGCCTTATTTCGGCCGTGCCTACAATGTAGCTTATTCAGGGTCGGGAGGGATTAAATTCGAAGGAAAAGCGGAAGATTATTCGATCCGGGAAAATAAGAAGAAAACCGCTTTGATAGTCTCGTTCACCGTAAAAGGGGACGCGGATGTATTCGACTGCACTTTATCGCTTACTTCAAGGAGTAATGTTACGCTAAATGTCGCCAGTCAGCAAAGGGACCGGATCTCCTATTTTGGAATGATCGGGGAGTTGAGCAAAGGCAAATGATGTTTAATCTGATCTGCTGAAAAAAGCGAACCTTCTGTAAATATTTGTTATCAGATCATTTGGAGAAATTCTGAATGTTCTTTATGTATTGCCAGGTCGTGAGATTGCTGATACATAAAACCGATCATTATGAAACAAGCATGTTATTTACTACTGTTCGTATTTCTCATTGCCGCATCATTGTCTGTTTATGGGCGTTACGATAAGGTTGGAGGGATCCGTTTCGGGTATCAGGCTGCCACCATGTTCGATAATGAAGGAAAATTAACCGGCACGGAAGTTTTGCAATCTTTTTATGTTGGTCTTTTCAGAGACAACAAGATCGTTCCTCTCCTGCGTATCGGAACCGGGGTGGAATATTTCCAGAATGGATTTAAGACAGATGATGACAACAAGCTTGTACTGCACTACCTGAGTGTTCCTGTTCATGCCAAGGCCAGAATAGGACCTCTTTTTGTCCTGACGGGACTTTCTCCGAGTTTTAAGGTATCGGAAAAGATTTTTGAGAATGGTGAAAAGAGAGATCCTTCAGGTGATGAAAAATCAGAATTCTTTGATATACCCATTCATGTGGGGGCAGGAGTAAAGTTCTTGTTCATTACACTGGAAGCAAGGTATCACTGGGGATTGTTTGAAGTAAACAACGGCTATAGAAATCAGTACCTTCAGATCGGGGCGGGAGTGTCATTTTAATGTTTATCATGAAGAAGCAATATTTATCGCCCGGATAGAACATGGTTATCATGATGGATGAGTCCCTTCGGCTCCCTGAACAAGACAGTTTCCGAAATGCCCAGTTCATGGCCCACCCGGTGTGCGATGGTTTGATTAAGCCAGTTGGGTTGATGAGCATCTGAGCCGAATACCCAGCGGAACTTGTTTACAAATGGTTTCAGAATGGCTTTCCAGTCATAACGCCATATGTAACGGTTATTGATCTCTACTATGCTGTTTTCTGAGATCTTATTCAGTTCGGTATCCGTGACATATGGATGCGCAATAATTACGGGCTTCCCTGTTTCTGACAGTCTGTCAATACCTGTATAATCAAGAGGCTCGTTTCCCCGGCAGTGGTAAATGTAATAGTCGAAGTCATACCGTATGGCAAGATCAATGCTTTCATGCCCGTTTACTTCAGTCCCTGTATACAACCCGTATTTGTTGGTCTCATGACAGTATTCAGTGATTGATTTAATTTCAACTCATCAACTGCACAACTAAGGTATAGACACTTTCTTCTGCATTCATAATTCTTCATTCTTAATTACTATTTGAATTGCTCATCTCTCATTTTTCAGCGATAGCGTAAGCTTTCAGAAAGGAGCATCAATTAACAAAAAGGACATTCATAGTAACCTTGGCAAATGGTTTACGTAATTCATTTCATATTATTACTTTTATACCCCATAATTTTTAAGACTACAGGTTGTAAATGAAGGCAGTTCTGATATCCTTTCTACTTTTGGTTAACATTTCGCTTTTCGGTCAGGTGATGCTGGAGGAGGTGAATTTCGAAAGGATCCCTTTTAAGAAGGTTTGCAGTTTTATCAATGAGCAAATTGAAAATAAGGTAACTACCATTTATGATCTTCATCCCACATTGAAAAGAAAATCAGTACCGGATGAGTTTTATTGCCAGGAACTGCATTATAAAATCGATGAAGATCTCCCGACTGTCTGGAAGAGATACATACAAACAAGTCCGGCTGAATCCTGGGATGGAAAGAGAGTCTCTTTCGGACTGCTCTGTTCTAAACCTTCGGAGCGTGTAGTTTACCGTGGAGGAGAATTCAGTAAGATCGACACGGGACAGGTCATTTTTCTGAATCTGCGTCTTCTGCGTGGTGTATATAATCTTGCTCTTGCTTTTGAGATCATTGATGTGGATGAAGAAAACAAGATCGTGGAATTCAGCTACATTGAAGGGAATAAATCAAAAGGTAAACAATGTTTGAAATTCAGACCCACTCAGGATGGTAAAACCGAAATAATCCACACCAGTTATTTCCAGAGTAATAGCAAAGTACGTGATAAGTTTCTGTACCCGTTCTTTCATAAAAGGGCGACCAATGAATTTCACCGCAATATGAAGAAGATCATAAAAGAGAAAGATAGTTGAACCGTGCACAGACCCTGCAATTTCTGTATTCGCCTGTTAGCCTGACTGATAAATTTGCCGTATGTGATCAAAAAACATGACCGGTTAACGGGATATGTCTGACCGTATCAGCAGCTATGGAATCTGTTTGAATGAACCAACGGTTAAAAAATTCCGGAACGCATACGGCGGCTGTATGGTTGGGTGAATTCTGAAGAAAAGCAATACCGACATTTTCTTCAGGACAAAAGGCGATCTCCGCCCTGTAACCGGTTACGTAACCTCCGTGGTAAATGATTTTTCGTCCCTTGTACAGATAGATCCGCCAGCCAAGGCTGTAATATTTCGAATCGATCGGATCCCAGTTCCGGATGTACCTCCATTTCAGTGGGGATACGATCACCGGGGTAGTGATTTTTTCCAGTATTGTACTGTCCAGTACATCCGGATTGTTGCCAAGAAGTGCAAGCAGCCACTTACTCATATCCGAAATACTGGCATTGATCCCGGCAGCGGGTTTCAGATTGTAATAACCGGTATTCGGCGGCAAGGGAACAGCAATTGTATCATGATAATAATGAGGATGCGCAATGTTG
>JASFVU010000439.1:0-3547 GCA_050049665.1 Bacteroidales bacterium
ATTCAAATCCATCAGGCCAATATATTATCCTCACAGATTTGTAGTAGGTTGATACAATTAATGCTGAAATGCCCTATAAAGTAACCCTTTCCGACACAAAAATTATGAATAACCTGCCGTATCAAATAACCGGTTGAACAGGACAACACAGTATAAATTCTTTTGTATTTATGCAATAAACTACAGGTAACCTGCTTATAATTAAATCAAAAACAATATATTTAGCATTTCCTGTACTCAGTCAATATCCGTTCCGTATGAGAATAAAAACCGTCCTTCCTGTCTTTCTGTTGCTTTTTACGGTATTTGGCCTGCCACGCTATTCCAAAGCGCAGGAAATTATCTGGAAGGCAGGTTTTAACGGCTTTTTTGATAACAGGGAGTATTATAATGATTTTACAATACCTCAAACCATTTTCGGAACCAGAACCCACCTTTCGGCAGGATTGGTAATTTATGAAAATTACAGTTTCCATGCCGGGCTTGATATGTTATATGAATTCGGAAGTTCTTTTGACATTGAGGATACCAGACCTTTATTCTATTTCCGGTATCAAAAAGAACCTTTCGATTTTCTGATGGGCTCTTTTCACAGGAGAGGTCTTTTGGATATGCCTGATGTATTACAAACAGATACTATCGGGTATTACAGGCCGACCATCGAAGGATTGTTCGTTGAGTTTCGTAAAAACCGGGGATTTCAGAATCTGTGGCTCGACTGGACGTCAAGGCAGACGAAAAACGACCGGGAAATATTTCATATAGGGGGGACCGGTATGTTCCGGTATTCAGCTTTCTTTTATCGCCATGATATCCTGTTTACTCATTATGCTCTTTCCAAAGAACCTTCGCCCGATGAACACATCAGGGATAATGGAGGGTTTTATGTCAGAATAGGTGCTTTTCATCCCAATAGTAAGATTTTCGATTCACTTTCTTTTTCCACCGGTTATACTTTTTCTTATGACAGACTAAGAGGTATCTATGGTTTTGAATACCGTAACGGCAGTATTTCCGAATTTTATATGCAGTACAGGGGGCTGGGCATAAGATCAACACTCTATTTCGGAGAAGGTCAGGTACAACTATTGGGAGATGCCCTGTATTCGGCCGGATTTTATAACCGCAACGATATCTTTTACAAGGTGTTCCGAAAAGATCTTATAGAAGGCAGGATTGAGTTCTCCCTGCATGTTATTGAAAACGTTCTGGATGTAAGTCAGTCATTAAGTATTTACATCAGCCTTAGTGGTAAGAGAAAACTAAAACCTGAAGATTAAAAGTTCAGATCAGAAAAATGTTTCTTTTTCTTTATAAAAAAACTAAAAACGATACTTTTCATATAAATCTGATCCACAGAACTCTTTGATACCAGTTTATTAAATGTTATCCTCTTTTTTACCAGTTTTGGAAGGTTGATCAGAAACCGGATATGGGCCCTGATAACCGATAGAAAAAAAGAAAACTTACCCTGGATAAGATAAAGTGTGCAGGATACACAGTCAAGGAGCATTCTGGATATCAAGAGGGTAAGGAATTGATAGCGGTAAAGGTTCTTAAACAGCAAATAAAGACTATTCCTGTAATTATAATACAACTTCCTGGGATTATCATTGGGGAGCGTGCCACCTCCGACATGGTAAACCAGCGATTCAGGAGAATAATATATCTTATAGCCCGATCTTTTCATCCGCCAGCACAGATCAATCTCTTCCATATGAGCAAAAAAATCACCATCCAGACCCCCTGCCCTGAAATAGGCTTCCGATCTTAAAAACATACATGCCCCCGAAGCCCAGAAAATTTCACGTTGCCTGTCATATTGTCCCCTATCCTTTTCTATTTCCGTAAGGATCCTGCCCTGACAAAAAGGATAACCGAATTTATCGATAAATCCGCCGGCTGCTCCGGCGTACTCAAAATGATCTCTTTTTGTGTAAGATCTTATTTTTGGCATTACGGCAGCAACGGAAGTATCCCTTTCAAGCAAATCTATGGGTGCCTCAAGCCAGTTCTCGGTGACCTCAACATCCGAATTGAGCAAAACATAATACCTCGCTTTAATTTTTGTAAGAGCCAGTGCGTAACCTTTTGCAAATCCGTAATTTACGTCAAACCGGATAATTTCAATCCCAGGAAAATTCGAACGGACATACTCAACAGAATCATCCGTTGAATTATTATCAACTACAAAGATCTTATTTCTGCTTCCGGATGAAAACTTTACCAGAGGATCAAGAAAAGTCTCAAAGAATTTCTTTCCATTCCAATTCAATATAACAATAGCAACAAATATGTTCATTCTGAGACAGGCTTTGGATTAAATACTTTCGGGTCGTATTTCCATCTTCTGTGAGACCATAAATAACATTCCGGCTGATCATGGATCAGTTTTTCAACCAAACGGACATATTTTTCGGTTATTTCATAAGGCTTTGTTTTTTTGGGTGTTTCGGTAATAAGCTCCAATGTTATTTCATAATAACCTCGTCTGACTCTTTTCATGTTGTAAAAAACAACCGGCAGATCAAACCGTACGGCAAGTTTTTCCATGCCGGTCAGCATCGGGGTTTCCTGGTTAAGGAACATGGTCCAGTAATCCAGATCTTTCTGCAAAGGCCTTTGATCTGCTACCAAATATAAAATAAATTGCTCTTTCTTTTTCAACGAATCTACCGTCACTCTGAAAGTCTGTAAAAGAGGAGTGCTTACTGCCCCGAACTTTGCCCTCAGATCGATGAATAACCTGTTAAAGACCTTGCTCGTAAGCGGTTTGTATATGCCATAAGTTTTAAAAGGAAAATTGGCCGGAATATTAGTCGCCCAATCCCAGTTGCCATAATGGCTGGTTGCAAAAATAAGGTTCCTGCCCTCCGCATGCAGCCGCCCGATAAGTTCCTTGTTCTTATAAAAATAACGCCGGTTACACTCTTCCCTGCTCATATTGATCAAATAGATACTCTCGATAAAATATTCACACAGGTAATGATAAAAACCAACAGCGATCTTTTTTATCTCCGCCTCATTTTTCCCGGGAAAAGAATTACGGAGGTTCTCCATGACCACTTTTTTCCTGTAGCCTGTTATATGATAGAGAATAACAAAAAAAAGATCGGAAAGAATGAAAAGGAAATTCAATGGGATCAGTGTAACAACCCATAAAGGGAAAAGGATTATTTTGTCTTTGATAGTAAGTACTTTGCTCATTGATTCATCAATTGTTCCACTTTTTCCTGAAATTCTTTAAATATACTATTATTTGAAGCAACGATCTCCCTGCCGAAAATAAAATCATTTCTCCCCCGAAAGTCACCGACCAGGCCTCCGGCCTGCCGGACAAGGAACCCTCCGGCAGCAACATCCCAGGCATTCAGATCATATTCATAAAAAGCATCGTACCGTCCGCATGCCACATATGCCAGGTCAGTAGCCGCGGATCCCAGTCTGCGCACTCCGTGTGTCTGGGTGAAAAAGAATTCCAGGCTTTTCATGAATGGGGCCATCCGGTTGAAGTTGGTGTAAGGAAATCCTGTGGCTATCAGCGACT
>JASFVU010000440.1:0-3543 GCA_050049665.1 Bacteroidales bacterium
TAATACCTGATATCTGATAATAATCGGGATTATAAGTGTACTCCGTTACTTTTGTAACACCATCCTGTATTTCTGTGACAATATCAAGACGATTCCAATAAGTATAAAGCTTATAAAAGGTCATACTTGCTGAAAAGAAACATATACAGCCGTCGGTACTCGTTGCGTGTATAAACTTCGCACCAAAACTATTTTGTTCCATTTCAGGAGTATAACCATATGTCGTTGTTTTTACAGAGATATTATTCGCATTGAAATCGGTTTTACACTTTAGTGTACCGTTTGTGAAAATTGGGATCACAGGTAAAAGAGTAGCAAAATCATAATCATTCCCAGTTAATTCCCCTGCTGTTTTTTGTTCTTCATTATAATAATTATATTGGGATTTGTATGTTTTTCCATTTTCAGTTGTATTAACATACACATCCGTATATCCAACATGACTGCCGTTAAAAGCTCCGCTTGCAGTTAAATTACTAAAGGCATATAGTGTAATAGCAGTTCCAGGATAGTAGTCTAATATATTATACCCCACCCCGTTGTTAGCAAGTGTTCCAGTGTTGTATGGATCACATGTACCTCCAAAGCAATACTTTGATCCATAGTAGAAACTTTGGGTAGCAACGCGACAAAATTTTGGATATGTAGCAAGAATACCATTATTGTAGGTGAGGGTTTTGACAATCGTTTTATTCTGAACAGGATCGTAATTACTGAACTGTTTTACTCTGAACCCACCCCCAATTCCTTCTGTTTTGGGAATAATATTTTTATATGTAAAGAGTATTTGAAAAGTAGACGTTACTCCATTATACATCTGATCAGTACAAGTGTTTGGTTTTAAATCAATGATAGAAATTTGATAAGTTTTATTTCCCTGAAGTGTTGGGATATCAAAATATGAATTAAAACTACATGGCCATGATAAAGGAACCGACAATTGATCACAGAACTCATTTAATGGTGAAGAAAAGATTATAGTTCCAGTATTATCTGTAATCCTTATTTTATAACGATCGCATTCGCAATCTGCCGGGGAAGTATTGACTCTTTGTACTACATTTATTGTAGTTTCACCATACTTATCGTAATTGTCGGTTGTGAAATTCGTTGTAGAGGTTAAACTTAGAGGTATCAAACCAGATGAATAATTTGAAAATTCATATTCCTGGAAATCTTGGAAATTTATAAAGCGGTTCAGTTCGTATTCAATCTGAAGCTCACCTTTTGTTGGATAAGTTACATTTGTCAGCATACATGCCATTCCATTATTGCTGGCATTACGGTCACCATAATTAAATACCAGAAACTTGTTTTGATATAAAACAGTTGGATTTGTGTAATAAAAATAATCAAAGTAATCTGCTACTGATGGGATATAACTTGTATTTGAAATCACTCCATTGTAGTAACCCCAGAAATCAACAGCAAAAGAGGTTTTAGGTGGCAAATTAGTAGAATTATATGTAAATTGATATGGTGATAGTGAGTTACCGTTTGCATCATATTCGGTTATTTTATTCAATTTGAGTCTTTTACAGATTCTTTCTGATTCAGCTGCACTGATTGTACTTGAATTATATCCACCGAGTGTCATTAATAATAATTCGTATTTGTGTCCGGTCAAATCTACTTCATTAGAAGAATTTGAGGTTGCTGTAAAATAATGATTATTATCAAGAATAAATTTTTTCTTTAGATTATCATTGAAGTCATAAATTTCAATATTAGCCAATCTATAGGCATTCTGAATATCAATTCTCTTAGTTCCCGATAAATTAAATTTGATATAACCCTGATCAAAAGTTACTTCTTGAAGATAAACCGGGGTATATTCATTTACAGTCTCTGTACAAGGGATAAATGCATCCGTGCTATTTAAAACTTCTTTTGCCTGAGAAAATATGGATAATGCAAGAACATTTGCACCCTCTGGATAATATTCAAAGGTTATGGTATTTCCTTTATTTGTCACGATACATTCAAGAAACCATGCGGATGTATACCAAATTTGAGGTTTGGGTGGATTCCAAGGTGAAGAAGCTCCAGTAAGTGACCATAAATAACTTCTTTGTTTTTTTGAAAAGGTATATTTATTCCCACTTTCATCCGTAATAATGAAAGATTGTATTTCATTTCCTGTACCAAAAACAGGAGTGATAATAAGAGCATTTTTTCCCTGTTTTACAACCTGTCCATTTTTATCAAAACTAAACTTACCACTTTGTCCAGGAAAAGAAAATGTAAATTCATCCGGTTCTGTATCATAATAACCTAAACGAAAGTTTTCATAATCTTCATCAATAACAGATGGACAATTGGATCCATAAGTAATGGAACTTGGACATGTAAATGGCAAAATAGCATAATTATCAGAGAAACCACATGATGGACAATCTGAATAAGTTGGAAAATTAACTATTTTGTCTAAATTATTCAGCCAACCAATATAACCTCCATCCCAAATATCATCAGGATTTCCTCTGACCTGCCTGAAAATGACACCACCAACAGTTAAGTCCCAACCAAGTCCAACCCAGCTTGCTTCTTCAGCAACCTTCATTCCTGCATTGTGATATTTTAATTCGACAGGGATATCAATCCCATCCTGTTTTATTGAATATAGAGGTATGGAGACATCAATCGTACCGGTATAATATGATACAGGCATTTCTATAAATCTCATGAAAGATGCAACTTCGGGGGTTACCGGTGAGCTTTGAATAAAGTTATTTCCCCCATTATCAGCATTCTGACATATAACAACTTGCTCAAAAATTAAAAAGATTATTGTAACAAGTACATTATTAGTTTTAATGGCATTCATCCTTTCAAATTTTATTTTTATTTGTTATGTTTTCAATGAAATCAGTATTAATGATTATTCATAGCCTCAATATTAGGTACTAACTTAGTCAGTAAAATCTTTTCCTGATTTAGTTCTTAAACAGAATAGTATGGTATTTAAGATACCTATTATCTGTAAACTTCTTTCTCCCGATAATATATTGAATTTGAAATAAGTGAAAAAAGAATTAGAGCTATTAAAAGATACTTTCTCTAACGATTTTTCATTCCTTTGTGAAATGTGATATTGCATTCTTTGTAAATAACGGGTTTATTATTTCTTCAGATATACTTTTTATGCCTGCTTTGATCCATTATTTCCTCTCCAACGAAATCTCCCAAATCCTTCTATCAAATGAACAAGATTTTTTTATAAAATCAAAACGTTATGTGATCTCAAAGCGTTACTTATTTCATTTTCAGTTTTTTGAAAGCGTAATTTGGAATCAGTCTTAATAAGTTAGCTGTTGGGTTGTTGGCAATTAGGCGGTTAGCTTGGTACTGGTTCCTGGGTACTTGTTGCTGGTCTGATAAAGATGATGAATCAAGTAATCGGTGAGCTGAATTAAATGAACCAAACTATGAGCTTATCAGGATCTTCATTTTATCAGTTATTCGATTACTTAGGTTTTATGTAATTCAGCGCCTTTCCTATCGGATACCGTCTGGGAAAAATAGCGTAGCAATTCAAGTAAG
>JASFVU010000149.1:0-6693 GCA_050049665.1 Bacteroidales bacterium
AACACTCTGAAAAAAAAATCGGAAGAAATGAAAGAGGTTGTGAAAATTGGCAGGACACACTGGATGGATGCCACTCCTCTTACCCTGGGACAGGAATTCAGCGGATATGTATCGCAGATAGACCATGGGTTAACGGCTTTGAAAAATACCCTGTCTCATCTCTCAGAACTCGCTCTTGGCGGAACTGCCGTAGGAACCGGTTTAAATACACCCGAAGGTTATGCTGTTGAAGTAGCAAAACAAATAGCAGAGCTCACCGGGGTGCCATTTGTATCGGCCAATAATAAATTTGAATCTCTCGCTGCCCACGATGCTATAGTTGAATCGCATGGTGCGCTGAAACAACTGGCCGTCAGCCTAATGAAAATCGCTAATGATATCCGCATGCTCGCATCGGGGCCACGTTCGGGAATAGGAGAAATCAACCTGCCGGCCAACGAACCGGGTTCTTCCATCATGCCGGGCAAGGTGAATCCCACACAAGTGGAAGCCCTTACCATGGTTTGCGCCCAGGTTATTGGCAACGATACCTCCATCGCTATCGGAGGAATGAACGGACATTTTGAACTGAATGTCTTCAAACCGCTGATGATCGCCAATTTCCTTCAGTCAGCCACGCTGCTCGGTGACGCTGGCAAGGCATTTAATAACAATTGTGCAGCCGGTATTGAACCGAACTATCCGAGGATCAAATCTCATCTTGAAAATTCGCTGATGCTGGTCACGGCATTGAACACTCATATTGGTTACGACAATGCTGCCAAAATTGCCAAAAAAGCACATCAGGAGGGAAAAAACCTGAAAGAAGCCGCTCTGGAACTAAACCTTCTTACATCCGAAGAATTCGATCAATGGGTTGTGCCATCAAAAATGACCGGATCACTTGATAAAAACTGACATCATGAAAATAATTTTTGCTTTTTTAGTAGCAGGGTTATCCTTTACGGCACATGCCCAGGAGCATTATATGTCGCTTTGCTTCTCAGGCAGTTCACCATTAGGAAACTTTGTGGCGACCAGTGACCTTCAAACGGATGGCTTTGCACTTAATGGTTTCGGAGGAGAATATGCCGGTACGTTTTTCATTTCCAAATTCATCGGATTTGGCGGGAATATCCGGTATACTTCAAATACCATCAGCGATAATGAAGTAAGGCAATTGCTGAGAGAAGAAATACCGGAGGATTTTCCGGTAGAAAACGTACAACTTGGGATCGGACTCTGGAAACAGGTTTCATTTGTGGCAGGCCCGTACTTTTCTCTTCCGTTTGAGACTTTCAGCCTTGATGCATATACCCTTATCGGATTCAATTTTATTATGCCCCCGGATATGAAAATATCTGCAGTAATTGATGATGAAACTTATTTCAGAAACATTTCCGTTCAATCTGTCAGCTACGCCCTGGATCTGGGACTGGCTGTGAGATATCACCTGAACGACCGGTATTCGTTGCGGTTATTTGCCGCTTATTTTCAATCAAAAGCAAAAGGAAAAATAAAAGAAGAAATTGATCTGGAAGGAGACGGTATTCCTGATATCAATGAAACGGACCAGACAATGACCATACAATCAATAAACTATGGAATTGGTATTGTATACCGACTCTAAGTTATTTCTTTCCGAAACCTGTCTGAAGCCCTGATAGAATATGATTTTAAAGCCGATCATAATTATATTTGCATGGCGAGAGATCAGTAATATCACAGCTCGCCTGACAGAACGAACAAATTGATATGAATTAACTACCGATTTAATCCTGTGGAAAACGAAAAACTATTTCATGAGTTTCCTCCTGTTACCACACAACAATGGGAAGAAAAAATTACAGAAGATCTGAAAGGTGCCGGTTACGAAAAAACACTGGTATGGAATACCCCGGAAGGATTTAAAGTGAATCCTTACTACCGGGAAGAACACCTGAAAGATAAAGATTACCTTCACGTATTCCCGGGGGAATACCCCTATTCCAGGGGAAATAAGATCAGATCCAACCATTGGCATATCCGTCAGGATATCAATGTAAGCTCTGTTGAGGACGTAAATGAGATGTCTTTACATATCCTGAAAAAAGGAATCACTGCTTTGGGGTTCGTAACAGATCCTCTAAAGAAAAATCCGGTTAAGAGCCAAAAAGATTTCTCGGCGCTGATAAAAAATATTCCTTTTGATTCCGTTGCTCTGAATTTCATATGTGGCGGTCATGCTCCTGAAATGATCAGATTCCTGAATACAGAAGCCGGTGAAAGAAAAGCCGAAAAGAAAACGTTATCCGGATCCGTTGATTTTGACCCCCTTGGTTACCTGACAATACACGGTAAATTTTTTCATGATGAGGCCTCCGATCTTAAGATCCTGTATCAATTGATCACAGATGCCGGTAAGGACCTTCCTGCTTTCAGGACATTGGGTATACACGGTGATTTTTTTCACAATGCCGGAGCTACTGCAGTTCAGGAGTTAGGCTACGGCCTTGCCATAGCCAGTGATTACCTGGCAGGAATGGCTGATGCGGGGCTCGATACGGATACGGGATGTCAGCAAATCCATTTTTATTACGGAATCGGATCAAACTACTTTATGGAGATCGCTAAGATACGGGCCGCCAGACTTTTGTGGGCAAAACTTGCAGAAGCTTACGGTGCAAAACAGAAAAGATCCATGCAAACGGCTATCCATTCTGTTACTTCAGGATGGAATCAGACCGTATATGATCCGTACATAAATGTTTTGCGTGCCACAACCGAATCCATGGCTGCCATAATCGGGGGTACGGACTCCCTTGTTGTAAAACCGTTTACTGATGCATACAAGCCCGTTACGGAATTCTCAGCAAGAATTGCACGGAATATTCAGATCATTCTGAAGGAAGAAGCCTACTTTGATAAGGTGGCAGACCCTTCAGGGGGGTCGTATTACATCGAAAATCTGACGGATTCGCTGATCGGGGAAGCATGGAAACTGTTTCTTGAGACCGAAGATCAGGGCGGTTACCTCAGCGCCCTGAAAAAAGGATCCATTCAATCGGCTATTGCAACAACCGCTCAGAATCGTAGAAATGCAGTTGCCGGTAGCAAAGAAATATTATTGGGGGTCAATCACTTTCCCAACCAAGATGAATCGATCAACAATGAACTAATTAATGAAATTGCTTTCCCTGTCCCTCCGGATAAACAGGAAGTAACACCCATACGGGAATTCAGAGGATCCTCGGATATTGAAAAACTGCGCCTGGCAACAGAAGGTCATCCCGGTGGTCGTCCCGTTGTATTTATCCTTGCTACAGGCGATCAGACCATGCGCAGGGCAAGAGCTGCTTTTGCCTTTAATTTTTTTGGCTGCGCCGGATACCGGATCATAGATCATCCGGGATTCGCCAGCCCGGCAGAAGGTGTCAGAGCAGCCCAAAACGAAAAAGCTGATATCGTTGTCCTGTGCAGCAGTGACCGGGAGTACGCGGAGCTGGCACCGGAAGTCAGGCGTATTCTTCCTGAAAAAACCCTGCTTGTCATAGCCGGAGCCCCGGAATGCATGGAAGAACTGAAATCAAGGGGCATTCGTCATTTTATTCATCTTCGTTCGAATATGACCGACTCATTAAAGACATATCACAACTATTTAGGTATAAAAACAGATCAGAATGGTAATTAAAGCTAACAAATGGCAATTGATCCTGTTGGCGGTTCTTCCTTTGTGTTCTGTCAGATCTGCCGAACCACTGATCATTTATTACAGAAACACCGTATCCCTGAACGGCGAATGGAAGATCATCGTGGACCCTTATGAAAACGGGTATTACAATTATCGCTGGGAACCCTTCGATGAGCAGGAATCATGGTCCGGAGGCTATTACGAAGATAAAAAACCGGAATCTCCCTCTGATCTTGTAGAATATGATTTTGACAAATCCGGCGGATTGCAAGTGCCAGGGGACTGGAATACCCAGAACACAAAACTGTATTATTACGAAGGGACAGTCTGGTACCGGAAAAAATTTGATGCCCCTGCTACAACCGGGAAAAGGGTATTTCTTTATTTCGGCGCTGTAAATTACAGGGCAGACATCTACCTGAACGCCCATAAACTCGGAGTCCATGTCGGCGGATTTACTCCTTTTCATTTTGAGATCACCGGTCTCATAAAAGAAAAAGATAATTCACTGGTCGTAAAAGTTGATAACAAACGCTCAAAGGAAAGCGTGCCAACGTTAAACACCGATTGGTGGAACTATGGAGGAATAACCCGTGATGTAAAGCTTCTGGTTGTTCCGGAAGCATTTGTGCGGGACTATAGCATTCAACTTGAATCGGAAGAAACAAAAAAAGTATCGGTGAAAGTATCCCTTGAAAATGTATTGCCAAAAGAACACGTGACATTTTCAATACCGGAACTCGGGATAAAAGTAAAAGCAAATGCCCGTAAGAACACAGGATTCTCGTTTCAGGCAAAAGACGCGGAATTATGGACACCGGAAAATCCGAAGTTATACAGAACAGAAATTGCCTATGGAGAGGATGTTCTGGTTGATTCTGTCGGTTTCCGGACCGTATCCACGCGGGGTCAGCAAATCCTCCTGAACGGCAAACCCGTTTTTTTGCGGGGCATCTGCATACACGAGGAATACACTCCCGGCGGAGGTGGCAGAGTCAATGAATACCGTGAAGCCGAACAACTGATCGACCTGGCCGGGGAACTGGGTTGCAACTTTGTAAGGCTTGCCCACTATCCTCATAATGAAGACATGGTCCGTATTGCCGAAAAAAAGGGGATCATGGTCTGGTCAGAGATCCCTGTTTACTGGACCATTGACTGGAATAACGAAGAAACTTTCCGGAATGCCAAAAATCAACTGACAGAAAATATCCTGCGGGATAAAAACAGGGCAAATGTCATTATCTGGTCACTCTCGAACGAAACCCCGGTGAACGAAGTACGGACAAAATTTCTGATCAGACTGGCAAAACAGGCACGCCTGCTGGATGAGACCAGATTATTGAGCGCGGCAATGGAAATACACTATAAAAACGACAGCCTTGTGGTTGTGGAAGATCCTCTTGCAGTGATCGTTGATGTTGTGGCATTTAACGAATACATCGGGTGGTATGATGGCCTGCCTTCCAAATGTGAAAGAATAAACTGGAAGATCCCTTACGACAAACCGGTTTTTATCAGTGAATTCGGCGGAGGTGCCAAATCGGAATTTCACGGAGATAAGGACCGGCGGTGGACCGAAGAATTTCAGGAAGACCTCTACAAAAAATCGCTGAACATGCTTGATAAAATAGAGGGACTGAGTGGTATGTCGCCATGGATACTGATGGATTTCAGATCCCCCCGCAGGCCGCTGCCGGGAATACAGGACGACTTCAACAGAAAAGGATTGCTTTCGGAAAAAGGAGAAAAAAAGAAAGCTTATTCTGTACTGAAGCAGTATTATAAATTAAAGCAGACAACAAATAGTAAATGCATAACTTCAGAGAATTAAAGATCTGTCAAAAATCAAGTTACAATAATGTGATTATAGAATGAACTTCGTTCCGAACAAGCTAACTACTAAATACTCATTACTCATTACCATTAAAAATGCGTCCCGACTTTAAAAACATAAACATAAAAAAAACAAACGGATCCGGGAATTTCCCCGAACGGGAAAAACAGCATCAGATATCAAAGGACTGGATAACTGCCGAACACATTCCGGTGAAATCAGTATATACCCAAGCTGATCTCGAAGGGATAGAGCACCTCAATTTTGCAGCCGGACTCCCTCCCTTCCTGCGTGGCCCGTATTCAACCATGTATGTTATCAGGCCCTGGACGATAAGACAATATGCGGGTTTTTCAACAGCCGAGGAATCGAATGCCTTTTACCGCCGCAACCTTGCAGCGGGACAAAAAGGATTGTCAGTCGCATTTGATCTGGCTACCCACCGCGGTTATGATTCGGATCATGAAAGGGTGGAAGGCGATGTCGGCAAAGCCGGCGTTGCCATCGATTCGATCCTTGACATGAAAATCCTGTTTGACAAGATCCCGCTGAATAAAATGTCGGTTTCAATGACCATGAACGGCGCTGTTTTGCCTGTAATGGCCTTTTACATTGTTGCAGCACTGGAACAGGGGGCGCTACTGAATGAACTCGCAGGGACCATTCAGAACGATATCCTGAAAGAATTCATGGTCAGGAACACTTACATTTATCCTCCTGAAATGTCCATGAGGATCATTGCAGACATCTTTCAGTACACATCGGAGAATATGCCGAAGTTCAATTCGATCAGTATCTCCGGATACCACATGCAGGAGGCGGGGGCAACAGCGGATATCGAACTGGCCTACACACTTGCGGACGGCATGGAATATTTACGGACTGGGGTGAACTCGGGCATGGATATTGATTCTTTTGCTCCGCGCATATCCTTTTTCTGGGCTATCGGGATGAACCATTTCATGGAAATTGCAAAACTCAGGGCTGCCCGCCTGCTATGGGCAAAAATAGTAAACCGGTTTCATCCAAAGAACCCGAAATCCCTTGCGCTGCGAACACACTCCCAGACATCGGGATGGAGCCTGACCGAACAGGACCCCTTTAACAACATCGCACGCACTTGCATTGAGGCAATGGCGGCAGCGCTGGGACATACACAATCATTGCATACCAATTCGCTTGATGAAGCCATTGCCCTGCCAACGGA
>JASFVU010000332.1:0-4326 GCA_050049665.1 Bacteroidales bacterium
TATAGCCAGAAATACCCAGATCTACCTTCAGCAGGAAACCCGGATATGCAGGTCCGTTGATCCCTGGGCAGGCTCATATTATGTGGAAAGCCTTACCCATGAACTTGCTGCAAAAGCCTGGGAACACATTCAGGAGATCGAACAACTGGGCGGCATGTCCAAGGCCATCGAAACAGGCCTGCCGAAGATGCGTATTGAAGAGGCTGCCGCCCGTAAACAGGCACGTATCGATGCTTTGAAGGATACTATCGTCGGCGTAAATAAATACCAGGTTGAAAATGAAGAGCCGATAGAAATACTGGAAGTGGATAATACTGCTGTCCGTGAAGCCCAGATCAGAAGGATCCGTGAGCTGAAAAAGCAAAGGAATGATGCAGAAGTACAATCTGCCCTTGAAAAAATTACCCGGGCTGCGGGGACGGGAAAAGGAAATTTACTTGAATTATCCGTTGAGGCTGCAAAAGCAAAAGCTACCCTGGGAGAGATTTCCGAAGCTATAGAAAAAGTCTCCGGAAGGTATAAAGCAGTGATCCGCTCCGTTTCCGGGGTTTATTCTTCGGAAACATCAAATGATCCGAACTTCCGGAAAGCAAGGGAGCTATGTGAACTGTTTGCCGAAAAAGACGGACGCCGGCCCAGAATAATGGTTGCTAAAATGGGACAGGACGGTCATGATCGCGGTGCCAAAGTGGTATCAACGGGTTACGCTGATGTGGGTTTTGACGTCGATATAGGTCCGCTGTTCCAGACGCCTGCCGAGGCAGCCAGGCAAGCCGTGGAAAACGATGTACATATTCTCGGCGTTTCAAGCCTGGCGGCAGGACATAAAACACTGATCCCAAAAGTTATATCGGAACTCAAAAAGCATAAAAGAGGAGATATTCTGGTCATTGCAGGAGGAGTTATTCCTGCACAGGATTACGAGTTTCTGTACGATAAAGGAGTTACGGCTATTTTCGGACCGGGGACCTCTGTTACCCAGGCAGCAATAAAAATGCTGGAAATACTGCTGGATATACACCGTGAATAAACTGCTTAGCAGAAGTCCACCAGGACATATCCGTGCCGACCTGTATCCGTTCAGTTAAATACGCTGAAAGAGGTAGTTGTGAATCATCGGATTATCCAGAAACAATAGCCAGACATGCCATATAGAATTTGTACTTGTCAGAAAAAAGTATAAGATTTAGTATAAAACAAGCCTTAAAAAAACAATTCAATGAAAGCACAACATGTATCATCAAAAACATTTATTCCTAAACTTACTTATTCCGGACCGATCCTCTTCCTCATTCTGCTTTCTTCCTGTCAGGTCAGCACAAAGAAAAAACAAACCAGTTATGCTGAAGACAGGGCGCTCATAGAAAATCTGCAGGCACGTTATATGTTTGCATTGGATAACGGCGATCTGGATACTTATGTTTCTACATTTACCGAAGACGGTATATTGGACATCGGAGAGGGCGAATGGCAGGGACGCGATACCATCAAACACATACTTGCTTCCATACCACCACAAAACGATCCGCCGGCAAATTCAGGTCTGCACCGTTCTACCGGCAGACACAACATTACCAACATTGTTCTGAAAATAGAAGGCGATACCGCCCGGGGAAGGGCATACTGGTTCCATATGTCGAATAATAATCCACAACGCAGGGCTCAGTTAAATTCCTACGGCCATTACGAAGATGTAATTGTGAAGGTTGAGGGCCAATGGCTGTTCAGCAGGCGGAAAATCTACAACGAAGAAGTTGCCAAATGGGCTTCTCCGGAAGGCAATCCGTGCTGGTAGTTTGAATTATTCTTAAACTATCATTTTTGTAAATTCCCTGACAATATTTACACTATGTAAACAAATATACATTTAATTTTACATAGATTAATCCGGACAGTTGTTTTGATCTGAAGGACCGATCGATGAACAGCCAAAACGGATAATTGATTATGTTAACGATCTGTAAATGTCAGTCTCCAATGACTTTTAATTTATCAAATAGAAGGATTATTGATTTGAACTTTTTCCACCTGAAATATTTTTTTCTGATCGTCTTTCTTTTTGGTTTAACAAAAAAATATGCCGTTGCAAAAGAATCCGACAGCCTTAAAGTTGCACTGGTATTAAGCGGTGGCGGAGCAAAGGGGTTCGCACACATTGGCGTGCTGAAGATCCTGGAGGAAGAGGGTATTCCCATCGATATTATAGTCGGAACAAGCATTGGAAGTATCGTGGGCGGACTGTATTCCATAGGATATTCTGCGGATGAAATTGAAAGTATGGCTAAAACAGAAGACTGGGACCGTTTACTTTCCAATGACATCGGACGCAAAAGCCTGTCACAGAATGTCAAGAATGAAAAACAGAGTTTCATTGCTTCAGTCCCAATGAACGACCAGTATAAACCTGTTGTCCCGCATGGCTTTATTAACGGCCAGAATATCATCAATCTTTTCTGTAAACTTACCAGTGACATCCCGGCGGATGCAGACTTTTTACAATTCCCGATCTCTTTTGCCTGTATCGGCACCAACCTCGCAAACGGTGATGAAATAGTCATTGATCATGGTTTTCTTCCGACGGCCATTTATTCATCCATGGCTATTCCGGGGGTATTCCAGCCGCTGAAACACAACGGCCTTTTGATGCTGGACGGGGGTCTGGTAAACAATTTCCCGACCGATGTAGCGAAAAGAATGGGCGCTGACATAATTATCGGTGTCGATATCAGGAACGACCTTCATGGACCGGAAGAAATCGTAACCATGGAACACCTTATGGATCAGTTAATCAATTTCTATGCCCTGGGAAAAGATTCTGTAAATAAAAGTTTATGTGATATACTCATTCGTCCGAACATTCAGGGTTATAATGCCTATAGTTTCAGCACCAGTGCCGTTGATACGCTTGTTCAGAGAGGAATATTATCTGCCCGGACCAAAATTGATGAGATGGAAGACCTGAAAGCCAATTACCATCTGCGTGCCCGGCGACCTGTTGAACGACACTCTTTATCTGATTCGGTCAGGATAGAAAAACTGACTATCTCAGGGAGCTATTCAATGAACGATAAATTAATATTGAATAACCTTGACCTGACCATACCGGGCACCAGTTCATTCGGACAAATAAAAAATTCCGTTGATGAACTTTACGGATTAGGCTATTTCAAAAGAGTGTACTATACCTTAAGCGAAGCTGATAAAAAGGGGGAAACACTAAACCTTATTCTTGAAGAACAGCCGTCGAAGAATATCAACGTAGGCATGCGTGTCAATACGACCGATGCCGTATCTATCTTATTGAACTTTACCCAAAAAGACTACAGAAGGTTTATAGGGCTGTTCTCAGTGACTGCTGATATATCTTCAAATCCCGGCTTATCCGTTCAATCAGAGCTGAGCAAAGGCAAACTTCCTGTTTTCGGTATCCAGCTCGAAGGAAAATACCATAATTATGATGTCTATTATGGCAAACAGGAATCTTACACAACCGGGTTAATATTTGGCAGGGCCGGCATCTATACTTACAAGAACTTAAAGAATACGGCAACGTTCGGCCTTTCTCTGAAAGAAGAATATTTTAAGGGAGAAGTGTTTAATCTGCCAAATGACAGCATGGTTGACCTTTACGATGATCAGACAGCCATTACCAGTTTACTGACTTATTTGTCTGTGGACAATCTCGACGATTATTATTTTCCTACACAGGGAACCGAGCTGTACCTGGAATTCTCCCTGTCATCCGACGAAAAATTCAATACAATTGATCCGATCGTCCTGCTGAAAAACAGAAATACAATTGCTTTATATGATAAAAGTGCTGTTTTATTGAATTTTTACGGGAGGGCCTTATTTGCCGGAAATGTTTACCAGTTCAGACAAACCTTTGCAGGCGGGCCGGATTACGGCACATACTTTACCCACCACTTCCCCTTTTATGGTTTGCCTTCTGTTACATTACACGACAATTTCACATTCATAGGACTTATCGGATTCCGGATAAATATCGCAAAAAAACATTATGTTTCCCTCCTGGGGAATTGCCTGGTAGATAACAATGATATCCTTTCACTTGAAGATTATCAGAGAACCCTGGGAACGGCTTTAAGTTATTCCTTCAATTCCAGATTCGGGCCTCTTGACCTGACAATAGGTTACTCTGACGGTTATGAGAAATTAACGTTTTCTGCCAATGTCGGTTATTGGTTCTGAGAATCAACCGTCCCGCATAATCTGATTATAACGTGGGTGAAGAGAATCAGAGTGAAAGTGCCCGCTCTCACTCCCACTTGTCTGCTCTCATAACAATACTTACAGGCTGTTAGC
>JASFVU010000442.1:0-3540 GCA_050049665.1 Bacteroidales bacterium
TTTTACCCTTATCTTCCCATACGAGGTGTCAACGGTAATGAGTTTTCTCCCGAGCATTAATTTGGAAACCCTGTATTGGCGAAGGCCCAAAGAAGTTGTTTCTGTCAGGAGAATGTCTTCAACGTCGCCATGGATTTTGGCAGAGCATAAGACTTTCAGTTGAACTGCAGGCCTGGATTTTTTCATGATGATCGGTACCAGGAATACATCTTGTGCGCCTGCTTCGAATAATTTGTCGATCAGGTAGTCATAATATTCAGGGTTCATATCATCTATGTTACATTCGATGAGCAAGGCTTCGGATTTTTCAAATTTTCCTGTTCCGGATGTTTCACCGGAATAAACGCGTAAAACGTTTGGTAAGCTCAGGTCATGATGCCCGATACCATAGGCTGCTTTGTTTATGGTAAAGTTGGTATGATCGGTGAACTCATCAACATACGCTTTCAGTATGGCAGCTCCGGTAGGTGTTGTCGTTTCTTTGTCGACCGATCCTTTTGTCACGGGTATATTTTTTAATATTTCCGCAGTTGCCGGCGCCGGTACAGGATAGGTGCCATGTGCGCATTCAACAAATCCTCCGCCCAGTTCAACGGTTGATGAAAGAATACGTTCCGGACTGAGGTAATCGATGCATATTGCAGAACCAACAATATCAACAATGGAGTCTACTGCCCCAACTTCGTGGAAGTGGATCTCATCCAGGGTTTTGGAGTGAATTTTTGCCTCTGCTTCGGCTATTATATGAAAAACCTGCAGACTTTTTTCTTTGATGGTTTCATTCAAAGTACTTCCGTTAATTATATTTCTGATGTCACTGAGATTACGGTGTTTGTGATTATGCGCCTGATGGGGCTTTGCATGTTCGTGTCCGGTATCTCTTATATCAACGGTGACTTTTGTGCCGCTAATGCCCATTTTTATTCCTTTTTCCACCTTTATTTTGTATCCCTCAAGATTTAATTTATTCAGTTCATCTGTCAGGTATTCTGATGGTACCCCAAGGTCAATGAGAGCCCCGAGATTCATGTCCCCGCTAATGCCGGCAAAACAATCGTAATACAATATTTTCATTTTTTTTTGGTGAGTTTTGAATTATATATATTATCCCGCTTGGGATAGGAAACTACAAATATACCGAACCTTAGACTGATTTTAAATTATATTAGAAAATAAAGAAATTATCATGATAAGAATTCCGTTTTCATTAAATTTCAACAACAATAAAAACTAAAACTATGAAAAGGAGAGATTTTATTCTGAGATCGATAACAGCTTCTGTGGCATCGGGAGCACTTTTTTCGATGGGGAAGTGGAATTCACTGATGGCTTCCGGGAATGAATTTGCTTTGCCGTATGATCTTGTCGCGGTTAAAAACGGAAGCCCCGAAGAAATGTTTGATCTTGGTATAGCGGCTCTGGGGGGTATGAAAAATTTTGTCAAGCCGGGTCAAACGGTTGTAGTCAAGCCAAATATTGGATGGGATTCGCCTCCGGAACGTGCAGCCAATACGAATCCCGGCCTTGTGGGAAACATAGTGAAACATTGCCTTGCCGCTGGGGCCAAAAAAGTTGTTGTTTTTGATAAAACCTGCGATGAATGGACACGCTGCTATAAAAATTCCGGTATTGAAAAGGCTGTAAAGGATAACGGAGGACAAATGGTAACCGGTGCGTCAGAAGGACTTTATCGTCAGGTCCGGGTACCTGAAGGGGTTTCACTTCGTTCAGCAAAGGTACATGAGTTAATCCTTGATTCGGATGTGTTTATTAATGTTCCTGTGCTGAAGAACCATGGAGGAGCAAAGATGTCGTTGACCATGAAAAACCTGATGGGCATTGTATGGGACAGGCGTTACTTCCATCAGAATGATCTGCATCAGTGCATTGCTGATTTTGCCACTTTTAAAAAACCTGATCTGAATGTTATTGACGGATACAGGGTGATGAAACGAAACGGCCCCAGAGGTGTTTCGGTAAACGATGTGGCTACCATGAAATACCAGATACTCAGCACCGATATGGTTGCGGCAGACACGGCTGCAACAAAAGTATTCGGTATTGAAACAAGCAGAGTAAAGCATATCGGGTTGGCTGAAAAATCAGGTGTTGGCACAACAAATCTCGATTCGTTGAACATTAAGCGTATTTCTGTTTAAGAATGAAATCACAACGATGGTTAAAGCCTGCAAGGGTCTTCATCGGAGTTCTTTTTCTGGCAGGTTTTATACTGATATTTTCAGATGTAAAAGCTAAAATTCCGTCGGGAATAAGTCTTTTTTTTACTTCATTCCAGTTTTTACCGTCATTTCTGAAATTTCCCCATTTGCCGGGGATCATTTCCGCCGGGTTTTTGTTTATTATTTTGCTGACCCTTTTTTCAGGGCGGGTCTACTGCTCGACTTTTTGTCCCCTGGGCATTACCATGGATGCAGTTGGTTATGTAAAAAGGAAACTAAAGATCAGCAGGAAGAGACGAAAGTTCAGAAAGCCTTTGAACAAGATCCGGTATACGATTCTTTTTCTTGTTGTACTTTCTTTGCCTATCACAGGATTATTAGCTGTTAACTGGCTCGATCCTTATGCAAATTTCGGGAGGATGGCTTCAACCTTATACCAGCCGGTCTTTATTGCGATGAATAATATAGTCTCCAAATTGCTGGTCAGTGTTGGTATTTATTCGGTTCAACCCCTTGCTTTCAATGCATTTTCCTTACTGCCTTTTTTGCTGGCCGCAATAATTTTCCTGGTGATTGTTATCATGGTTTTTTTTCGTGACCGGCTGTACTGCAATACCATTTGTCCGGTAGGTGCCATTCTCGGTCTTCTCTCAAAGAGATCGCTTCTGAAGATACAAATAGACAATTCAAGCTGTACCAAATGCGGTAAATGCCAGGCCTCATGCAAGGCCAATTGTATTAATATTAAAGAAATGTATGTCGATGTGTCCAGGTGTGTTTCCTGCTATAATTGTATCAATATCTGTGAGGAATCTTCCATTGGTTACAGGAATGACCGGAAAACCAGATCAGTGATTGCAGAAACTACCAATACGGGCAAGCGTGATTTTATCAAGGCGGGTATTCTGTTCCTTGGTCTCAATCCTTCCCTTGCAAGGGCGGAGGATGATCATGAAGAGGGAAAGAACAGCAAACGGTTTTCTACAAGAGGTCCGGTGAGTCCACCCGGTGCACAAAGTACCAGCCATCTGAAGAACAATTGTATTGGTTGTCAGCTTTGTATTTCCGTATGTCCTTCAAATGTTTTGCAACCTGCTTTTCTGGAATATGGTTTCACCGGGATGATGTTGCCCCGACTGGATAATAAAAAGGGATTTTGTAACTATGAGTGTACAAAATGCGGGGAGGTCTGTCCGACAGGAGCGATCTATCCTTTGACAAAGGAAGATAAAAAATTGATTCAGATTGGCACTGTTCAGTTCAGACAGCGCCTGTGCATTGTTGAATCGGAAGGGACTGCCTGCGGTTCCTGTTCGGAACATTGTCCTACCCAGGCAGTGTACATGATTCCGTATAAGGA
>JASFVU010000441.1:0-3540 GCA_050049665.1 Bacteroidales bacterium
GGGAAATGTATCTTTATGTTTGCCGAGCCGGTAGCGGGAGTGCATAAATTCCACCGTATGCTGGTTAAATGGTTTGGAGCACTACCTAAATGAATTAAGAATGAAGTATGAAAAATTATTAATTACTAATTCTTCATTACATCATTTAAGTATCCATTCGGCCAGCCAGTCACCCAATGCTGAAGTGCTTACATGCTCTCTCTTATCAATATCTTCTGTCACCACCCCTTCCTTTAGCGATGCATCTACCGCTTTCCGCACGAGTGCAGCCTCACTGCTCAGTTTTATGGAGTCAAGAAGCATGGCCGCCGATAAAACGGTTGCCAGGGGATTTGCAATGTTTTTACCTGCTGCCTGTGGATAAGAACCATGGATGGGTTCAAATACCGATGTATGCACACCGATCGAAGCCGATGGCAAAAGTCCCATGGATCCTGTTATTACACTTGCCTCATCCGAGAGAATGTCTCCGAACATGTTTTCGGTGATGAGCACATCAAACTTTTTCGGCCACTGTACGATCTGCATTGCGGCATTGTCAACCAGCATATATTCCACATCAATATCAGGGTATTCTTCCTGCATCTCCTGAATTGTTTCCCTCCAAAGCCTTGAAGTAGCAAGTACGTTTGCTTTGTCAATGGCTGTAAGCTTTTTATTGCGGTTGGCAGCATATTCAAAGGCTAATTTTGTAACCCTGATAATTTCCGATTTTGAATATACGTTTGTATCAAAGGCTTTTGTCCCGTCTTCTGTCCTTCCGCGCAATTCGCCGTAATAAATGCCCCCGGTTAATTCCCTTATCACAATAAAATCCGCACCCTTCACCAGATCGGCCCGTAACGGCGACTTGCCTATCAGAGGATCATAAGCTTTAACAGGACGTATATTCGCATACAACTGCAGTTTTTTTCTCATCTCAAGCAAGCCCTGTTCCGGTCGTATTTTCAGTTTCGGGTTATTATCAAACTTCGGATCTCCGATGGCACCGAACAAGACCGCATCCGATTTCATGCAAAGCTCATGTGTGTCTTCAGGATAAGGATCGCCAACTTCATCAATGGCAACAGCTCCCACGAGTCCGGATTCAAACTTAAACTTCTGCCCGGATTTTTCTCCAATGGCTTCCAGTACCTTTACCGCCTGTTCCACGATCTCCGGTCCGATACCATCGCCAGGTAATTTCGCTATTTTAAATGACATACTGAATTGTAATGAATTTGCTAAAATTTATTAAATGATCAGGCAGGACAGTAATAAACCGTTCCGAACAATCAAATGACACAAAAAAATCACGGAGCCGTTGTAAAACCGGCCGTTTACAGAAGTAAAAAAGGATCCCCTAAATCCTTTCAGCCACCAGATCACCTACTTCAGCAGTAGAGTACCCCATTCTGCCGGCCCCCATATCCCTGATCTTATTGGCCGTAACATCCATGATAGCATCTTCTATGGCCAGGGCTGCTTTCTCTTCACCCAAATAATCCAGCATCATGGCACCACAGGCAATTGAAGCCAGGGGATTGATGACATTTTTTCCCGTATATTTCGGCGCAGATCCTCCGATGGGTTCAAACATAGAAACACCTTCGGGATTGATATTCCCTCCTGCGGCAATGCCCATGCCACCCTGGGTAATAGCCCCCAGATCGGTGATAATGTCGCCAAACATATTCCCCGTCACGATCACATCGAACCATTCGGGGTTTTTCACCATCCACATGCAGGTAGCATCAACGTGGTAATATTCGCGGGTTATATCTTTGTAATCTTTTTCCCCTATTTCATGAAAAGCTCTTTCCCACAGATCGTATACATAGGTCAGTACATTGGTCTTTCCACAAAGGGCTAACGTGTTACGCTTTTTTCTCTTTTTTGTATACTCAAAAGCATACCGCAAACATCTTTCCACCTGTTTGCGGTTGTAAACCATGCTCTGAACCGCCACCTCATCAGAGGTTCCTTTCATGGTAAAACCTCCGATACCCGTATACAATCCTCCCGTATTTTCTCTTACAACCACATAATCGATATGTTCAGGGCCCTTGTCTTTCAAAGGAGTCGGGACTCCAGGGTATAATTTTACCGGACGCAGGTTAATGTACTGGTCCAGTTCAAAACGCAACCGCAATAAAATTCCTTTCTCCAGAATGCCCGGTTTTACGTCCGGATGACCTATGGCACCGAGAAAGATCGAATCAAACCTTTTCATCTCTTCCGATGCAGAATCAGGGAGTACTTCGCCTGTTCTGAGGTAACGGTCACCTCCGTAATCAAAATTCTCAAAATGCAAATTAAACCCAAATTTGGCGGCGGCTGCAGAAAGCACTTTCTTCCCTTCAACAACTACCTCGGGACCTGTGCCATCACCGGGTATTACCGCGATATTGTAAGTTTTACTCATAGTTATAGCTGTTTTCTTTAGCGAAATGTTTGATTTTCGAAGCGCAATAATACTATAATTTCTTAATATACAAAGAAGGTAATCCCGGAATTATACATTTTTAAAGCTTTCAATAATGTTCAGCATTTTCAGGGTAGCGATGATAGCGGCAACGGTCTGGTCCGAATCCAGCCCGCGGGTTTTAAACTCCCTGTTACCAATTTCCCAGGTGATCAGTGTCTGAACCAGGGCATCTGTCTTTCCGCCGGGAGGGATGGATACATTATAATCCAGCAGCTTTGGCATTTTCTTATCCAAACGCTTATAGATCTTTTTCAGGGCTTTCATAAAAGCATCATACTGCCCGTCACCAACAGCATTTTCTTCGTATTCCTTTCCATCAAGCCGGATCTTCAGACTTGCCGAAGGTTTTAGTCCTTTGGCGGTAGACAATGAAAAATTCAGGATCCTTATCTTTTCTTCAATCGATTTACTGCGAATAACATCAGATATAATATAAGGAAGGTCCTCCTGTGTTACCATTTCCTTTTTATCGCCGAGTTCAATGATCCTTTTGGTTATCTTTTTCATTGATTCGGGATCCAGTTCAATGCCTAAATTTTCAAGGTTCTTGGCAATATTTGCTTTGCCGGAAGTTTTTCCCAGGGCATATGTTCTTTTTCTTCCGAATCTTTCGGGTAACAGATCGTTGAAGTACAAATTGTTCTTCCTGTCTCCGTCGGCATGTACCCCACTTGTCTGGGTAAAAACGTGGTCACCGATAAGAGGTTTGTTCGGCGGGATCCGGATCCCTGAAAAAGTCTCGACCATCTTACTGACCAGGTTCAGCTTCGATTCGTCCACCGACATTTTGTAACCAAAATGATCCCTGACCACCGCTATAACACTTGACAAAGGTACATTCCCGGCTCTTTCCCCCAACCCGTTAACCGTCGTGTGAATACATCCGATGCCCGCTTTCAGTGCCGCATAAACATTTGCGGTTGCCAGGTCATAATCATTATGCGGATGAAAATCAAAGGTCAGATCAGGATAATTCTCTATCATCTGTCTGCAAAATGCATAGGTCTCATCCGGATTGAGTATACCGAGTGTATCGGGAAGCATAAACCGCTCGATCGGCTGATCGCTCAAAC
>JASFVU010000032.1:0-10912 GCA_050049665.1 Bacteroidales bacterium
TTTTTCTGTAACCAGGTAGTTGCTGTCTTAGGATATCCTATATGTAAATAAATTGCCATGCTATTTGTATAAAAATTGACTAATATTGAACTTCAAAGAAGTTTCAAAAAAAGTACGCTAAAATTAGAATATTGAATAGAATTATTGGGGTTATTCAAAACCTTATTTTAGTAATATAATTTATGCTAAAACTAAATGTCCTATTATGTTTTTATCTTTAATAAGATATTTCCAACTTTCTATATTCATTTTTCTGGTTCATTCAGTTCTATGTCAAGAATGGCTTTGGACGGCCGATATTAGTTGTGATAGTAAATCCCAAGTTAATGTTTTTAAACAAGATAATAACGGTGATCTTCTTTTGTTTATGGCTTTTGAGGGCAATATCACAGTAGGTGGAAGAACAATCTCTTCTTTTGGCGGACAGGATATATTACTATCAAAATTCTCACCTGATGGAGACACTATCTGGAATAAAAGAATCGGAAGCAATGGTGATGATGGACCAAGACGTTTGTATTTCGCAGAAAACAATGAGATTTATATAACTGGTGGATTTGAAGGCATATGTTATTTTGATGATATAATCTTATCCAACACTTATTCAAGTGAAGATATTTATTTAGCAAAATATTCTTCTGATGGTGGTGTTTTGTGGGCTAAAAACATAGCATGGGGACCAAATCAGGAAAGATCTAGTGGGATTATAGCTGATAATGATAGAAACCTTGCATTAGTTGGATTCTTTCGAGACAGCATTTTCTTTGAGAATGATACTCTAATCAGTAGTGGAGGTATAGATAATTTTTATGCCAAATTTGATGAGGATGGAAATTTTATCAAGGCAATTCACTATCCTGGAACAAATAATTCTACAAGATTAAATGAGATTTCTCTAAGTAATGACAATGCATTACTAATAAGTGGTTTTTATTCTGGAACTTTATCTGCACAAACTGAAACACTTGTTAGTTCAGGTTCTTCTGATGTTGTCCTTATTAAAATTAATACCGACGATTCTGAAATATGGATAAGAACTGCCGGAAGTACTCTTGATGACCGAGGATATAATACTTCTTCAGATCAATATGGTAATGTATATTTAACGGGGTATGTCTCTGGTGCTCCTCTGTTTGATAGCACTGCTTATGGTTTGCGAGATTCTTCACCATTAAATACCAAAGGTGGCAACGATATGTTTATTGCAAAATACAATAAAAATGGTACTCTTCAATGGAAAAGGTGTAATGGTGACGAGTATGCAGATCAAGGGCAAGGAGTTTTCGTTTATAATAATATCGTACAATTTACAGGATTTTTCACAGGTACAGTTATATTTGGAATTGATACACTTTTAAGTAAGAATAACTCGCAGGATGCAGGTTTCTTTGTATACAATACCGATGGCACTTCCATTAAAGGGGTATCTGTCCAAGGGTCACTCGAAGACAAGGGAGCTGATGTAGTTTATGATAATGCTGGGGCTTCATACTTAGCCGGAGACTTTTTATCAGATACACTTTATCTTTCCGATCAGACTATTATCAAAACTGCTGTTGGTTTTAAAAATCCTTTCCTTGCCAAATACGCCATTCCATTTTCAGCTTCTTTTACCGATATCAAAGAAATTAACTGTAACGGGGATGCCGATGCCGAACTGACAGTCACGCCTTACTTCGGAATCGGCCCTTACATCTTTTCCTGGAGTCATGATGCCGGCTTAGAGGATTCAACCGCCACCGGCCTCAGCGCAGGGGTATATTCCGTAACAATTACCGATTCAAGGGATTCAACGGCGTTTGCCACCATTGATCTTACCGATCCCGAGCCGATCACCATTGTCCCGGCCATCACCGACGTAAGCTGCCATCCCGCCAACGGAACCGCCAATGACGGAGGCATTAACATATCGGTTGACGGCGGAACGGTAAAGGGTCTTTATTCCTATGTCTGGGAAGCTATTTCGGGATCAGGAATTAACCCCACCACCGAAGATCAGCCCAACCTGTCTGCAGGAGAATACTGCGTAACGATCACCGACGACAACCTTTGTGTTGAAGACGACACTTTTTATGTTACCCAGCCGGATGAGATCCTGTTTTCAGGATCAGCAGTCACCCATGAAATTGAAATACCCCCCGGCAGCAACGGGGAAGTCGACCTGTCCGTCTCGGGAGGTACCTCCGGTTACAATTACAACTGGGCCGGTCCCGGAGGTTACAGTTCGGGCAGTGAAGACCTGACAGGCCTGTCACTCGGAGGCTCTTATACGATACAGATCACCGATGCCTCATCCTGTCATGCCGATACCACCTTCCTAGTGACCAGCGACACCATGTTCATCGCTTACATTTCAGCAAAAACAGACGTAGACTGCAAGGGCAATTCCACAGGAGCTGCGACAGTGAATGTTACGGGAGGAACAGGAGGCCCCTACGATTATTCCTGGGAAAGGGACGGTACATCGGTGGGAGGGAATTCCCCGTCCATCTCCAATGTCATCGCAGGAACTTACTCGGTTACGGTTACGGATCTCTCCGTTCCGAAAACAGCGGAAACATCGGTGCAGATCAACGGACCGGCCAATGAGCTGGCTTCCACCATCGCCGGCACCGATCTGCGCTGTTTCAGGGACAATTCCGGGATCGCCAACCTGTCGGTCACAGGTGGTACGCTTCCATATGGATACTCCTGGAGTGATGGTACCTCCAGAGAAGACCTGGTCCTTGTTTCCGCCTCCGACTATTTTGTTACGGTCACTGACGGTCACGGGTGCCAGGAGATCGGAAATGTGTCAATTGAAGAGCCCACTGCCCTGGATATCAGCATTACCACAGACCAGCCTGTTCTTTGCTATGGTGATATGAACGGCATTCTGACCGCCAACGCCACAGGAGGTACGGGGATAAAGACCTACGTATGGGATGACCCGGGGCATCAGACCGCGAAAACCGCCACAAATCTCGAAGGGGGACTTTACACGGTAACAGCCACGGACCTGAACCTGTGCATTGTTTCCGACAATGTATTCCTGAACGAACCGTCCGAAATGACACTCAGTGAAACCAGCCATGATATAACCTGCCACGGTGAAGGAGACGGCTCAGTCATCCTGAGCCTCGGCGGAGGCACGCCTGTTTATACCTTTGTATGGTCGAACAACCGGTTCACACAAAATATAACGGACCTTGAAGCAGGTAATTATTCCGTGACCGTAACCGACCAGCACAACTGTACGAAGATGCTGAGCAACATTACCATTACGGAACCGGAAGGAACAACCCTGATCTCTGAGGAAGTCATGGGTGAATCGTGTTACGGAGCAAACGACGGGGTTATAACCGTGGAAGCTTCCAGTCCTGCCGGCGGCATTACCTATTCCATTGACGGCAGTACTTTCCACAACAATGGTTTCTTCCCGGGCCTTTCCCGGGGAAATTACAACGTCACGGTACGCGACGGCAACGGATGTGAAGTGCTGCTTACCTCCGCTACGATCAGTGGTCCGGAACCCATAAAACTCGATACCACGGTTACCCATTCCATCGGGGACCGGGGCGGAAGCCTCATTGCTGTTGCCAGCGGCGGTATTGAACCCTATACCTATTCATTATTCTCATTGTCATCGGAAACCACCAGTTCTACAGGGGAATTTGATGACCTTTTGCCTGACGAATATGAATTATTTGCCGAAGATAGTAACCCTTGTTCTTCAGATACGTTAATAGTACTGATTATGGAACTGAGCAATAAACTTGTGATCTATGATGCATTCAGTCCGAATAATGACGGAATTAACGATGTCTGGAACATTGAGAACATTGATCTGTATCCCGCCTGCAAGGTGGTTATCTTCAATACCTGGGGAAATCAACTATTCAGTTCAGATGGATATACGGAACCCTGGGACGGCAAATACAACGGCAGGGACCTTCCTTCGGGAACTTATTACTATACGATTGACCCGGGGGATGGCTCTGAAGTCTTGTCCGGCCCCGTGAGCATTGTACGGTAAATGTTCCTAAGCGGAGTAGCTATGAAAAAATACCTGATATTTCTTATTCTATGCCTGTCAGCCGGGCTACAGGCCCAGCAAATCCCGATGATCAGCCAGTACAACCTGAATCATTACTCCATTATTCCGGCAGCCGCAGGGGCAACAGAAGGATTACCCCTTACCTTCATTTACAGAAAACAATGGTCGGGGATCAACGGGTCTCCCTCTGCCAGTTACCTGTTTGGGGATATTAATGTCGGAAAATCCATGGGAGTCGGAACCAAATTTTACAGTTATGTTGCAGGGCCCTTGAGAAAAACGGGATTAGAGCTTACCTACAGTTACCATCTTGAATTGGATGATGAAAATATACTGGCTTTGGGCTTGTCCGGACTGATATACCAGTTTCATCTGAAAAAATCTGAGCTT
Organism: Bacteroidales bacterium; assembly: GCA_050049665.1. Lineage (GTDB taxonomy): Bacteria > Bacteroidota > Bacteroidia > Bacteroidales > UBA10428 > UBA10428. Next base: position 4,427 of record JASFVU010000032.1, read on the forward strand.
ACTGTTGAGGAACCCGACGACCGGGTATTCGACGGTACGGATCACATGGTGGTACCGGATGCCAGTTTCGGAGCCTACTTTTATGGCGAACGTTACTATGCCGGGATATCCGTCCCGCAACTGTTTAACAGGAACATTGATATGAAAACAGACGGGGTCCTCCAGGAAAAGCAGGTCAGACACTATTATATTCTCGGGGGATATGAATTTTACCTGAACAGGGATTTCAGAATTGAACCTTCATTGTTATTAAAATTTGTCGAAGCAGGATTATTCCAGGCGGATATCAATGCCCGGGCCAAATACAAAGACATGTTCATTCTGGGCTTGTCATACCGGAGCTCCGAGTCTCTCGTTGTTCAGGCCGGATTCAGGTACGAAGACATCTTTGTCGGTTATTCATATGATTTTGCCATATCACAGATCAATACCGCTACTTTCGGATCACATGAGATCCTGTTAACTTTCGGACTTCCGAATTTTATCCGCAAATAGTTCAGATACCGTTCCTCTAAAAAAGAATACGATCTCTTCGTATTTTAAATCATAATACTAAGTTTGTATCCCGAAACAATTACGTATTGTCATGAATATTTTATTGCTTGGATCAGGCGGCCGCGAACATGCGATCGCATGGAAACTTGCACAAAGTGAAAAAACCACAAAATTATTCATTGCCCCGGGCAATGCAGGCACGGCACAATTGGGAGAAAATCTTGATATTACGGTTACTGATTTTGACAACCTCGGCCGGTTTGCCATCAAAAACAAGGTCGATCTGGTAGTGGTGGGACCGGAAGATCCGCTCGTAAAAGGATTCCGGGATTTCTTTCTTTCCGAACCTTCCCTTAAGAACATTCCTGTTATCGGACCCGGCGCAAAAGGAGCCCGACTGGAAGGAAGTAAAGAATTTGCCAAGGAGTTCATGTTAAGGCATAACATTCCCACTTCAAAATATTGCAGTGTAACAAAACAGAATCCGGATGACGGCCTGGCATTTTTAAAGACCATGACCCCTCCTTTTGTGCTCAAAGCTGATGGATTAGCAGCTGGCAAAGGGGTTTTGATCATTGATACCTTTGAAAAGGCCCGAACCGAACTCCGGTCAATGCTCGAAGGGAAGTTCGGCGCTGCCAGTGAGAAAGTGGTTATCGAAGAATTCCTGAGTGGTATCGAATTGTCCGTATTTGTTATTACGGACGGAAACTCTTACCAACTCCTTTCGGCAGCAAAAGATTACAAACGTATCGGTGAAGGAGATACCGGACTTAATACGGGAGGCATGGGCTGTATATCGCCGGTCCCGTTTGCAGACGACGTATTCATGAAAAAAATAGAAGACCGTATCATCGTTCCCACTATTGAAGGCCTGAAAAAAGACGGACTGGATTATAACGGATTTATATTCTTTGGCCTGATGAAATGCAATGACGATCCGTATGTTATTGAATACAACGTCCGGTTAGGCGATCCCGAAGCCGAAGTTATTTTACCCAGGCTGAATACCGATCTGGCCAATATTTTTAAAGCTGTTTCTGAAAAAGCCCTGGATAAAACAAAAGTTGAATTCGATCAGCAGTCGTGTGCAACGGTCATGCTGGTTTCAGGAGGCTACCCGGAGGCTTATGAAAAAGGGAAGATCATTACCGGACTCGAAGAAGTGTCGGACAGTATCCCATTCCATGCAGGTACCAGATTAAAAGACGGAGAAATCCTGACGAACGGAGGAAGAGTAATATCCGTCAGCTCGCTGGGAAAAGATTTTAAAGAAGCTCTTGAGGTATCCTATAAAAATGCGGATAAAATAAATTTTGAGAATAAACATTTCAGGCGGGATATTGGTTTTGATCTTTGATACAACTCATACCGACCCGTTTTACTTCAGATCATGTAATTCGACAAAACATAAACAAGTGAAAATAGGGAACAAGGGATTTTTCAATCCCAGAATAATAAAAACAATTGCTTTTACCCTGATCAGCCTGAGTATTATCGGCTGCATCGTATTGTGTATTATGGCTATCTGGGATTACGCCGATCGTGATACCTTGTGGAGGATGATCGCTACACTAGGTGTGATCGCGCTTGGCAGTGGGGTTTTTGCATTTGTAAACGGAATGTTTGGAGAATGATCTTCGTATTGATCCTGATTCTCTCAACGTGAAATGCATTATTTTTGGCCCCCGGATCCAAAGAAATGTCAACAGGTTATGAAAAAGTCATATGATTTTTTGGTTATCGGATCAGGTCTGGCAGGACTGAGTTTCGCACTCAAAGTGGCGGATAAGGGGAAAGTTGCCATTCTCACGAAATCCGACTTGCATGAAACCAATACGTTTTATGCCCAGGGAGGTATTGCTGCGGTAACTTACAAACCTGACAACATTGAAAAACATATCCGGGACACAGTGATAGCAGGCGACGGGCTCTGCAAAGATGAAGTCGTAAGGATGGTCGTTGAAGAAGCTCAAACCCAGATCAGGGAGTTAATTGAGTGGGGAACCAAATTCGATAAAATAAAAAACGGAAAATTTGACCTGGCCCGTGAAGGAGGACATTCGGAATACAGAATCTTACACCACAAAGATGAAACCGGCAGTGAAATACAACGGGCTCTTTCAAACAGGGTGAAAAATCACAGGAACATCGATGTGTACGAATATTTTTTTGCTATTGACATCATTACTCAGCATCATTTGGGAAGGCTGGTAAAAAGAAACATGACCGATATTGAATGCTACGGCGTTTATGCACTGGATATAAAGACCAATTCCGTGGTCACCTTTTTGTCAAAAGTAACTATGATGGCTACAGGCGGTACCGGAAATCTGTATTCCACCACCACCAATCCCGTCATCGCTACCGGCGATGGCATTGCCATGGTATACCGTGCCAAGGGGACTGTCGAAAACATGGAATTCATACAGTTTCATCCCACTTCTTTGTACAATCCGAACGAACGGCCGTCTTTTCTTATCTCGGAAGCTCTGAGAGGGCATGGTGCCATATTAAAAACCATTGACGGAAAAGAGTTCATGCACAAATACGATGTCCGGGGATCCCTGGCCCCCCGGGATATCGTTGCCCGGGCCATTGACCATGAAATGAAGATCCGGGGCGATGATTATGTCTACCTGGATTGCCGTCATCTCGAAGCCGGTGAATTGAAATCCCAGTTTCCCAACATCCATGAAAAATGCAACAGCCTGGGTATTGATATTTCCGGGGATTTTATTCCGGTCGTACCTGCCGCGCATTACCAGTGCGGAGGTATTAAAGTAGACTTCAACGGTTGTAGCTGGATAAACCGGCTTTATGCTGCCGGTGAAGTATCATCAACCGGGATGCACGGAGCCAACCGGCTGGCCTCCAATTCACTTCTGGAAGCCATTGTATTCGCCGACAAAGCTGCAAAGCATGCCTTGCAAAACGTTAAAAAATACTCCATAAAAAAAGAAATACCCGACTGGAACGACAGGGGTGCCAAGCACCCTGAAGAAATGGTCCTGATTACCCAGAATTACAGAGAAATGCAGCAAATATTCAGTGTTTATCTTGGTATTGTACGCTCAAACCTGCGACTTAAGCGGGCACTGGACAGACTGGAAATAATTTACAAGGAAACCGAAGAGTTGTACCGTAAATCCATCCTCTCGGTATCACTGTGCGAATTGCGCAATCTCATCAACGTCGGATACCTGATCATCAAAATGGCCATGCGCCGTGAAGAAAGCCGCGGATTGCATTACAACATTGATTATCCTCCTGCTGATGGCGTTAAAATAAAGTTTTGAGCGGGAAGCTTCATTCTCAGAAACGCTTAACCCCACTTTTCTTTTATTTCTTCAAGCAGTCTGAATATCTGCTCAGGATCATTTTCCGTAAGCAATTTCAGGCGGGTCTCCCTGAAATTCTCAAGCCCTTTGAAGTAATTGGAAAAATGTCTTCGCATTTCATAAACACCTACCTTTTCTCCTTTTATCTCAAGAGATTTATTGAAATGCCTTTTGGCAAGCGCTACCTTTTCCTTAACAGAAGGAGGATCTGGTATGCTTCCCGTTGACATCAGGGTCTTAATATCCCTGAACAGCCATGGCACCCCGACAGCCGCTCTTCCGATCATGATCGCATCAACCCCGTATTTTTCAAAGGCATCGACAGCCCCCTGAGGGGTAACAATATCGCCATTCCCAATGATGGGTATGCTGATCCTGGGATTGTTCTTTACTTCACCGATCAGCTGCCAGTCGGCTGTCCCCTTATAAAGCTGGGCTTTTGTCCGTCCATGTATGGCCAGTGCCTTTATTCCCGCATCCTGAAGCCGCTCTGCAATATCCATGATATTCTTATTCTCATCATCCCATCCAAGGCGGGTTTTTACGGTGACCGGTAATTTAACTGCTTTCACAACGGCCTTTGTCATTTCCACCATCAGGGGAACGTTACACAACAAGCCAGCGCCGGCTCCCCTGCGGGCTATTTTTTTTACGGGACAACCGAAATTCAGGTCGATGAAATCAGGCTTCCCCGTTTCTGCAATTTTTGCCGATTCCACCATGGCATCGACCAAGTGACCATACAACTGGATCCCGATGGGGCGTTCGTAGTCATAAATACTAAGCTTTTCCAGACTTTTCCTGGCATCCCTGATCAGTCCGTCAGATGAAATAAACTCCGTATACATCACATCTGCTCCAAACTGCTTGCAAATGAACCGAAATGACGGATCCGTTATATCTTCCATCGGGGCAAGAAATAATGGCTTATCATCCAGGGTTATGTCTCCGATCTTTATCAATTCCGTTCTTCTGTGAAATCATTAATTTTACCTGCAAATTTAGAAATATCTTTTTCTCAACTTCATGAATGAGAATATCCTGAAAGCACTGTTTGCAAATGCAAGGCCCTGTACAAAACTTGTTTTTGCCCTCTTTATCGTACTAACCAGCTATGTATTGGTAAGTACGGTTACAATTCTTATTGTCGTTCTTGTTCTGCCGCTTTCGTTTGAAGAATTGAATGCCATTTTAAGGGAAGGCCTTGTTGATGCGGATGTCTCCCTGATAAGGATATTTCAGATCTCTCAAAGCCTGGGATTGTTTATTATTCCTTCCGTATTGTTGAATTTTTTATTGTTTCATCGCGGCAAAGGCTTTATCTCAAAAGATATGCATAACTCGGTTTATGCTCACTGGATCGTCTTGTTCACGCTTATTTTCTCGGTCCCTCTGGTCAGCTATCTTATCGACCTGAACAATTCTCTCAACCTGCCGCAATGGCTTTCTTTAGCAGAAGATAAGCTGCAGCAGATGGAATACGAAAGAAACCTGCTGACAGAAAGGATGACCGGAAATATGCAGCTTGCGGATTATTTGTTCAACCTGCTTATGATAGCTGTTCTGCCTGCCATAGGAGAAGAATTCCTGTTTCGCGGTATACTTCAGAAACTATTGTTCCAATGGATCAGGAACAGTCATCTGTCTATCCTCATCGCTGCCATATTGTTCAGCAGCATTCACCTGCAATTTTACGGTTTCCTGCCCCGTATGGTCCTTGGGATGTATTTCGGATACCTTTTCTTCTGGAGCAAAAACATCTGGATGGCTGTCTGGGCACATTTTTTGAATAACACCATAGCAATAAGCCTTATCCTTATTTCGGAAAATAGCTGGATCAATGCGGAGATCTTTTCCCCGGAGAACCATGCCGATACCTTCACCGAACTGGTCCTGAGCGGAATGGTTACAACTGTGCTGTTGCTGATAACGTATCAGCACTTCAGAAAAAAATCAGGTTCTTTTTAGTTCACTTTTGCGAAACACATAGGAAATACCATACTCCTCTGCCTTTGCCCGTCTTTCTTCTTCGGTAAGTTTTTTAAATGTTTCCTCAACCTCATTCCAGATGTTCTGAATGATCTCATTTGCCTCTTTCCTCATGCTGGCAAGATGCTCCTGGGAACGCTGGTAATTTTTCTGAAGTGTTTTCTGAAACTTGTAGGCATCCAGAAATTGTTCATACCTCACCCTTACAACCGCTATGGTCGGATTGGTAATTGGACTAAGGCCCTTTGCCTTCCTCAGATTTTCACCATGAATCAGTTTTTCTCCCCATTTTATCAGATCTGATTCGGAATTCAGAACAGGTAACTTATAATTGTCGTCGTGCATGCCGAAAAAATTTCGCTCATTTTCAGAAAGATCTCCCCTGGTAATGGCCATATTCACGACCTGAATGAAATGAGAAATATACATCCTGGCTTTTTTCTGGACCTTCAGGTAATCCCTGTTCTTTTTTACCTGGTTTGAGTATGCCTGTTTTGTTTCATACATTGCCTTTTCAAAAGAAGGAAGAAAGGATTGTATCCGTCTGAAAGTTGTTTGTGAAAAAGCCAGTTTAAACGGTGGTATTTCTCTTCCCTTTTCAAACGCTTTTATCAGCGCCTTGTGCCTTGCTGCATCTGTATTTGGTAAACGACGGTATGGC
>JASFVU010000445.1:0-3494 GCA_050049665.1 Bacteroidales bacterium
TATGATTATCAGAGAGATAAGACTTCTTGAAAAACGAAAGGAATGAACTGCCTTCCTGTAACCCGTCTGAATGAATTCATTCGGGCAGGTACTGTTCGGTACGGGCAGAGCAACGGATTACCAAATTCATTTATCCCGATACGCTGCGCTATTCCCGACAGATCGGGATTCAACTTACTCCCGGTAGTTATCGGGATCAATGCACTGAGTTTTTAAAATCTGAGTTTCACGAATAAATGATAATTTTTCTTTGTGCGGATTTTCAAAAAAAATTAACTTAGCTAATGCCGTACAGTTAAAGAAATTAATAATAAGTTAGGAATTGAAAATCGTTGTTTCTGAATTTATGCTTAAGAGTTCTTGTTAAACCAGAACATGCGCAACCGGGAAATGGAAAAATTTTTCCTTACTGTAAAAAACAGGGTCATAGGAAATGATTCGGAGTTTCAATTTGAACACCGGCTTCTAAATACTATTACCGCAGGAGTAGCCATTACAACTCTCATTGGTTTCATGATCAATATTTTGGTCCGGTCAAGCATGGTGGAAATGGTCACCACGATATCTACTTCAGTATTCTTTTTTCTTATTTACTTATTAAGTCGCATTAGCGGAAAATTCAAACCTGCCATGTGGCTGGCAATAATATCATCATATGGGCTGTTGTCCTTCCTGTGGATTAATAGTGCCGGTTCCAGGGGGCCCGTACCGTATGCATTTTTTCTTTTGTTCTTATCCATAACATTGCTCACCGAAAAAAGACAAAGGTTATTGCTGTTATTTGTTATGGTGATCAATATGATGCTGTTGTTCTATATTGAAAACAGGTATTCCCATATTCTCCACGAATATAAAACTGAATCATCGAGAATGACCGACATGGCCATCAGCATCATTTTATACTATACCCTTGGAGGGATCATGATCATTCTGGCAAGAAATAACTACATAAAGGAAAAGCAAAATGCACAAAAATCCGATAAAATGAAATCGGCCTTTCTCGCCAATATGAGCCATGAGATAAGAACCCCTATGAATGCTATCATGGGATTTACGGGATTACTGAAAAATGACGACCTGTCACCGGAAAAAAAAGAAAAATACAGCCAGATTGTCGATGAAAGTGCTGCGTATCTTCTGAGACTAATTAATGATATCCTGGACATTTCGAAGATAGAAGCAAATGAACTTGTTATCATATACAAGACTTTTGACCTGAATGAATTGATGAAAACGATCGAACTTTCGCATATAAGATTATTGTCCGAAGCAAAAAAAGGAAAGGTTGATTTCTATTATGAAGACAATCATCAGCAGAAGTTGATCACCAGTGATGCAACAAGACTTTCCCAGGTCCTTACCAACTTGATCTCCAATGCAATAAAATGTACCTGGGAGGGATATGTTAAATTCGGGTATACCTATAAACCCGGAGAATTCCTGTTTTATGTCAAAGACTCGGGCATTGGTATCAAAAAAGAAGACGAGAAATGCATTTTCGAACGCTTCACAAAGGTGAATGATAATATAAACGTCTCAAACAGAGGGACCGGGATCGGGCTTTCCATTTCAAAAAAAATAGTTGAGTTGTTACATGGAAGGATCTGGTTTGAGTCGAGTGTAGGAGAAGGATCAGGTTTTTATTTCACTTTGCCTGAGAACCGACCCGATGACTTGAATATTCCACAGGCAAATGCTCTAAAATAGGTAATCAGGAGTTTTCTTTCCGGAAACATCCGATCTGCAATTTTTCTTTTTGTCACCCATCACAGAAAACAGGTATTTCACCGCCGGTTGTTTGATCCAATCAATATTATGGCTAATTTTATAATATAAATTAATCCATAATTTGTAAAATGAAAAAGAATCTTATTTTCCTCTGTTTTCTCATTTTTGCTGTTCAAAGCCAATATGCACAGCAAAATCTTGTACCAAATGGTGGTTTTGAAGCTGGTACTCTTTCCTGGCAAACCTCTGCAGCAGGCAGTTCACAGGCCAACTACACAATTACATCCGATGATCCTGCGTCGGGAGACAGTTGTTTGCAGGTCGAGATCATCCAATTGGGTAGCAATTACTGGGATGTACAAGCCCAGAATTTCGACATTGGTCTGGAAGAAGGCGCCGGCTACAGAATATCGCTTATGGCCAAAGCTGCTTCGTCAGGGACCATGATGAATTACATCATCGGCAAAGCAACTGCCGACTATGACTATTACTCAGAGAACAGAAATATCACATTGTCAGAAGAATGGGAAGAATACGATTTTTCTTTTGTTTCGCCCGTTACCTCCGATGACGATGTGGTAGTCACTCTTCATTTTGTCAGTGTTGGCACAGTATGGGTAGATGACGTCAAAGTCATGGAATCGGCTGTCAGTGAAATACAGGTAAATGCAAACGGCACTACCGTTGATATTGAATTCGCCGATGAAATGGAAGATCCTGCAAATGAACCGCAGATCACTTTTTTTGTCGAAGTCAATTCCGAACACACCATCCCGGTAACGGAAGTGGTTCAGGACGGATCTGACCTGAAAATATTCACCCTGCACCTGGAGGAAACAATTTATTCCGGCGATGAGGTATTGGTATCTTATATTCCGGGTACAGTGGCTACAAGAGGCGGAATAGAAATTGACGCTTTCAGCCTTGCGGCAACAAATAGTTCCACTCAGGTGATCTCAGCCCTGGAGTATGGCAGTGAAAACCGCAATCTTGTTTTGTACCCGGTTCCTGCCACAGATGTTCTTTATCTTGACAGCAGAGGATTACCCGATAGCTATACCCTTCAGGTTATTGATCTGTCAGGGAGGGTACTGATTACTGAAATGCATTCCGGAAATGAAATAGCCGAAATTCATGTGAAAGATCTCCGGGCGGGCATGTATATTCTAACAATTCAACCATACAACACCCGGGAAACGATGCAATTCACGTTTGTCAGGAACTAATACCTGTCGGAATTTTATTTGTAAAATGTCTTTTGAAAATATTAAATGAAAATAAAAATGTACAATAAAAAAATAGCAACCATCCCGGCCATTTTTCTCTTTATCCTGTCTTTCAGCACCTATGGTCAAAACTGGTATGATGAGGCGGAACAAAGAATTGATACTTTAAGAAAAGGTGATTTCTCATTCAAAGTAGTTGATGCGGGAAGCAATCCGGTTCATGACTCGGTATTCATAAAGCTGAAGAAACACGAATTTCAGTGGGGCAATTTACTGACCCATCCATCTTATGACCAGGCTGATTTCGACTGGTACCAATCGGCCATGTTAAAATACTTCAATGCGGCCAATGTTGAAAGGTTCAAATGGAATTACATGGAAACTTACCCCGACACGCTTGATTATTCGGAAGTAGATACCATTGTCAGTTGGGCGGAAAAGGCAGATTGGTATGTACGGGGTCACTGTCTTATCTGGGGAGGGGAAGATTCCTGGCAACTGCCGTCCTGGATAGTGGCCGATACCATGTCGGGAGACAGC
>JASFVU010000446.1:0-3493 GCA_050049665.1 Bacteroidales bacterium
CCAGATTCTCCGTTAAAAATACTGGAGGAATCATTGCTGAACCTGCACGCTATTTTTAAAGCTGACAGCATTACCGAATCAGGTAATTTTACGAAGTCTGTGCTTATTGTTTTGCATGATCATAATACTAACAGGTTAACAGCTTCGGGCATAAAACAATCATTCTTTGCTATATCCGATTCCAAGGTGAACGACCTTTCATCAGAAAAAACATCATACCAACCTGTTAGTCTGTCTGAGAATAAGGAAATTGAAATACTCAACGTAAGAAATTTCTTTTTGTTCTCGTCAAACATATATGGCTCTTTCAAAGAAAAGGACATCGGTGCATTTCTAAATAGTAGTTATTCTTCCGAAAGTCAGATTAATCTTTCAAAAGCTATTGAAAAATTCAATAATGATGAGGATATTTTAATAGTTAATATTAGCTTGTAACTTCTGTTTTGAAACGAAGTAATTTCATTTATCATCTCCGGTCTCAGTCAGTGATAATCATTTCATTGACTCTCCTGATGTGCTTCAATCGAAGTATATTCTCACAATTCATCGGGTCTCCGGATACTTTATTTCATGAAATAGATTCTTCCCATGCTCCGTTGTATACGTCCGACACAATAAGCAACCCTGGGGAAAATGCAGGTTCCGATATCGAAAAAACAATACGTTCTTACTGGCAAAATGAATTCATGAATTTAATTCAGGTAAAGGAACCTGAATCAGATGAATTTACTATAGGAAGCGATTATGAACAGTACCGGGGAAAAATCATAAGAAATGTCTACATCAGACAATTGAAAGTCTTCGGGCAAACTGTTTCCGATACCGGTCAGACTCCAACAAGATGGGTGGAAACATTGGGCAACGAATTACATATTAATACCCAGACAAAATTACTGGAGGAAAAATTATTCATCGATCAGGGAGATTCTTTGAATCCATTTACGCTTGCCGATAATGAACGACTGATCCGGTCATTGCCATACATCAAAAATGTTAAGGTAATTTTATCGGAAGTTGAAAACGATTCCGTGGACATCCTCTTTTTAACAAAAGACGTATTTTCACTGGGTTTCGGACTTGAGTTATTTGATGTTTCATATGGAAAAGCAGGGATATGGAACAATAACCTGCTCGGATTAGGACACGAATTCTACTACTACTTAACCTGGAATTTTGATAAATCACAAAATTACGGTCATTTTGCCAGATACAGAATACAAAATATCAGGAATACTTTTATTACAGCAGAGGCTTATTATGAAGACAGATGGAATCTGAAAACATATAAAATTTCTTTTAACCGGAATTTTATCACACCTGAAATGAAATATGCAGGAGGTATCGGTTATGAAAATATCAAAAGCACCCTGGACATTGAATTGCCCGATACGATCCTGACAGATAAAAACCTGGATTATGATTTCCTGGATTTTTGGTTGGGACATTCCATTCTGCTGGCCCAATCCTATAAAAAGCGTAAACGTACCAACATGGCTTTTACCTGCCGGTTAATGAGATACGACTATTTCAAACGCCCCGAAATCGTATCATCGGATTTCCTGCACAATTATCATGACAGAACCATCATATTGGGAGGAATAGGGATCTCCAATCAGGCTTACCAGAAATCATATCTTGTATATGGTTTTGGCAAGCCTGAAGATATACCTTACGGTGTCCTGGGCACCCTCACACTTGGATTTGAAAAGGGAGAATATATTAACAGGCCATACCTGGGCTTTTCGTATTCTTTCGGTACGCCCGGCCAGAGATTCGGATTCTTATTTTACAGAATAGAGTACGGAACATTTTTTAATGAGAGAATGGAGCAGGGAACATTGGCCGTAACCTTTAAAAACTTTTCACCCCTGCTGAACAGTCCCGGCCGCTACAAATACAGATTATTCACAACAGTCAATTACAAAACGGGGATTCAACGGTTTAATGATGAGTTTATAAAGCTTGAAGATAATGATGTCAGGGGATTAAAGAGTCAAAGTCCCAAAGGAAATCAACGCCTGAGTATAAATATCGAAAGTATTTGCTACTCGCCTCACTATATATTGGGATTCAGATTCCTTTATTTTCTTTTTATTGATGCCGGCATGGTAGGTGAAAAAAATGAAATATTGTTGCAGAATTCTCTTTATACGGGTCTTGGCGCAGGTATAAAAATAAAAAATGAAAACCTTGTTTTTAATACCATTGAATTAAGATTCGCCTATTATCCTCTTCCTCCCGATGATTCCTCCCCCGAATACTTTTATCTTTCAGGAATACCCAACGTAAAACCTGAAAGTTTTATTATTCCCAAACCCGGGATCATCGAATATTGAACCCGCATTGATCCCTCTTAATTCAGGATGGACATATTACGGATCCATGTGAACAACACCGGTCCGGTAAAATCCGGATAATCAATGTATGAAGTATCCCATACGGAATCCAGCCACATTTACCTGACCGGTTATACAATTCAGGCTATTTTCCGGAAAAATTTAAGCCTCTTTGCTAAGGGAAATTCATGTATCCGGAATCCTGAATAAAATAAAAGCATTTCCGGAAACGGAAGTGCTTTTTTTTATTTTTGCATCATGCTAAAAAGTATTACCATACCTTCAGACAACATACCAGACCTGAAAGAAAAACTACTGGAATATGCCAGGGAAAATGAAGTGGCATGTATCCTTGACAGCAATAGTTCCTTTTACCGGAATAACAGCCGTTTCCGCTATAAGACCTATGACCTTATTGCCGGATTCAGCAGTAAACTCCCCGGAAAACATTGCATTACGGCATTCCGTGAGTTGGAGAATATCTGCCGGGATAGCGCCGATTGGTATCTTGGATTCCTTTCATACGACCTTAAAAACGATATTGAGGATCTGCGATCCGAAAATCATGATCAACTCTGCTGGCCTCCGGTATTTTTCTTTATGCCTGAACTGCTGATTACACAAACTGATGAAGTTATAACAATAAGTACCCGGAATGATGCGGATATTCAAAGATTTATTTCGCGACTGAACGTTTCTGAAATACGTTCTGACAAACCGTACTCCATAAAACTCTATCCCAGGATCTCAAGACGGGAATATTTAAAACATGCAGAAAAGATAAAGAAGTTAATCCGGAAAGGTTATATCTATGAAATGAATTTTTGCCAGGAATTTTATAATTATGCTGAAATCGATCCGTATGCCGCATTCCGGTTTATGAATATGCATTCCCCTTCCCCCTTTGCAGCGTTTTTTAAATTGCAGGATAAGTTCCTGCTTTCCTCAAGTCCGGAACGTTTTCTGAAAAAGGAACGATCACTCATCATTTCACAACCAATGAAAGGAACTTCTGTAAAAGCGCTGAACTCTTTCCGGGATAATGCACTGAAACAACAATTTCTTGAAAGCATTAAAGAACAATCCGAAAATATTATGATTGTCGATCTGGTAAGAAATGACCTTTCACGTATTGCCAGAAAAAATACAGTCAGGGT
>JASFVU010000447.1:0-3491 GCA_050049665.1 Bacteroidales bacterium
TAATAATGTTGCAAGCGGCACCTACTCTCTGCGTGTTGTGGATTTTAACGGCCGGTTATTCGATACAATCGTCACCGTCCATGAAGCAATACCGGTTAACATTACCAAATCGACCGTCGATCCTTCCTGCGAAGAATACGATCTGGACGGTAGCATATCAAATGACGGCTCCATAAGCTACTCCGCATCCGGGGGAGCCGGTAGCTTCACCTATGCATGGGCCGATACCAGCCTGACAAGTCCCTCAAGGCAGGGCCTTACTGCCGGCAGTTATACGGCTACTATTACCGATGCCAATGGCTGTGAAATAGTAAACACGACTATCCTGAGCGGAGAAGAAGCCATCAATGCCAGACTGTATACGCAGGCAATAGCATATAACGGTACTGTTGGTCCATGGTGGCCCGTAGAAGATACACTGGTGTGTTACAGGTCGAGATACAACCTGAGTGTGGATTATGATATGGGAGACATTTTCGAATGGGTCCCCGACATATACTTCGATGAGATCGATGAAGACTATGCCACAATCACAGCCCGTGAGGAAGGCCAGATCGTTGTCTATGTATCCACTGACCAGTGTATGGATTTCGAGGTGCTGAATATTACACTCTACGATACGCTGAACGCATATGTCATTACAAATGCTGTAACGAGTGGTGATACTGTGTTTGCGCCACAAGGAAATCCGCTCATATTATGGAATGAACAGCCCTATATTGCCTATAACTGGACAGGAACAGGGCCGTTTACACCACCGGAAGATACAACGGACGCCTCGGTAACACTCGTGCCTGAAGAAGACCAGATTATTACCTTTGAAGGAACAACAAGTGACGGATGCGTTGAAACTGATTATGTATACATTATAATACAAAGGCCTATTGATGTGTATGATGTATTTACCCCGAATGATGACGGGTACAACGATTACTGGGTAATACCAAATGCGAATCAGTATCTTAATCTGGAAGTGTTTATTTTCGACCGGTGGGGGCAGCAGGTTTTCCACAGCAAACCCTATGGAACAGATATGCATCATGTATTCGACGGAAAATCGCAGAAAAACGGAAAAGATCTGCCAGTTGGCACCTATTACTATATTATTAAACCCAATGACGGTGAACAGAGAACATTCACCGGAACCGTTACAATTGTGAGATAATGAGAAAATTTACCTTTATATCAATACTGCTGTTCAGTTGTGTACTTAAGGTCAGTTCAAACCTTGATCCGCTTTATACACAATTCATGACCAACCCATTCCTGATAAACCCGGCCCTGGCAGGGACATATCCCTACTATCAGATCATTACGAACAGCCGGCTGCAATGGGCAGGTTTTACCGATGCTCCCATTACCAACGTAATAAGTATGTTCGGCCCGACCATAAATCAACCCATGGGGCTGGGAGGATACATCATGCATGATGCCGTCGGGCCCACAAGCAAAACAAGTATTAATTTCTCTTACGCTTATAATTACGCTATTTCAGAAGATCTGAAGATCTCCATGGGACTTACACTCGGCTTGTTCCAGTATAAGATCGACGGCTCTTATGAAACCGAAACATACGATCCTGTTTATAACGGTGAAACATTTACCCAGTACGGACCGGATGCGACCCTTGGCATATACCTCTTTTCTTCCACTTATCATGCAGGAATTGCCAGCACGAATTTGCTGGGGAATAAACTCAAGATCGGGGAAGATACAACCATCACGGATCTGAGCAGACTAAGCAGGCATTATTACCTGCACGGAGGATATAAATATATGATAAACAGGGAATTGTCGATTGAACCGACCATTATTTTAAGAAAAGTCGTTGCTGTACCATTACAAGTCGATTTTAATATAAGGGTGTGGTATGGCCAGAGACAATGGGACAGAAGCAAAATATGGGGTGGCGTCTCATTCAGAAGCAATGATGCTGTCACAATCATGGTGGGGTATGTGTTCCAGAGAAAAATCGAGATCGGATATTCATACGATATCGGTATAAATAAACTCAGGACTTACCACTACGGAACCCATGAGGTAATGATAGGCTTTAAATTCAATGATATTAAAGAATATTAAACCTGATCCCATTCTCCGGATCCGGTAACCGAAGCATATGCCTTTTCCGAGAATGTCTCAAAAGTCGGATTAAGTTCTGGAGACTTTCATATTTGGAAAATTTCTCATATACCTACCCGAATACAATTTACTTTTGAGACAGCCTCCTATATAATGTATTTTTTGCGTGACACCACGGGAGTGGTGCAATATTGACAGCACAAAAAAGTTGCGGAAAAAGCGTTTCATCTGATTCCATTATTCAGACCAATAACATTGTATGAAACATTCTCCGGAACCAAATGAAAGAAATTAAATTAACTTTGCAGACTGGCAACGTGTCACACTTAATATTGAGAAATGAAGGTCAATAATTATAAAGTATTACCAACCATCGTATCCGTCATTTTATTGTTGACTTAACACTATATCATTCAAAGCAATGAAAAGCTGGCAAACAGGCATATTGATAGTTACCGTAATCTTTTCCTGCGGCAGGCAGAAAACCGATAAGGACATTCCCCGAAAAGACCTCATTCCCTTGCTGGTTGACATGCATATTGCCGATGCTTTAGCAATGAACCACGCCATTAGTGATCAATTTAAAGGACTGGACTCAACCATGATATACAGTTCGGTGCTCAACAAACACGGGTATACAAAAGATGAATTAACAAATACCCTGGAATATTATTCTTCCCGTCCCGAAAAACTGACAGAAATCTATGATGAGGTATTCTCAGAACTCAGCAAAAGATCCGAAGAGGCTAAAACACAGTATAATAAATACTCTTTTAGTACAAAAAATGCCGTATGGAAATCTGATCGTTCTTCTTACAGGATACTGGGAAAAAAAGCCGCTTATCCCGAACCGTTTGAGTTGCCGCTGGATAGTCCCGGAATATACGCTCTGCATGCTTCCATGAAAATGGATGAGGAAGACAGCTCCCTGAATCCGAGGATAATTGCCTACTTTTATGATTCCATCAATGATGTTCCTGAAAACAGATCGTATTTCGATACCATTCAGATCCCCAAATCAAAATTTACCCGGGTATATACACTAATCAATGAATACGACGGTTCTGCTTTTACGAACATGAGAATCATCATTCCCGAATATGACAATAAGGACACGTCTTTCTATAAAAATACTCATATTTATAACCTTCGTGTAAGCCGGCATAAGCCAAATGAAAATTAGAAAAATGCCTGTCGTAATACTATTGTTAAGTCAGGTACGAACTGACATATTATATATTTGGTATTGCTTTGCAAATGTTCAGTTTCATTTCTCAATATTAAGTGTGACGCGTCACTATGGCAACATTCCTTTTTAATGAGATAATATTCGGACCGGTGCTGAGCCGCAGACTTGGGAGTTCTTTAGGCATCAACCTGCTTCCCGTATCAAAAAAGGTATGCAACTT
>JASFVU010000449.1:0-3481 GCA_050049665.1 Bacteroidales bacterium
GTCAGTGTCGACCTGTATTTTCTGAAATATACCGGTAAAGAAGACCTCTTTCTGAATGGGTTGCCGATCAATTCTACAAGAATATACCTTTTTGCCAATGGAAGCACTGTAAAACTCCCCAAAGGAGCACCTGTTTATTACAGTGATGTCGTAGCCCATTTTATGGCAGATATTACCTCCAGCAAAATTTCATATACCGTCAGAAATGTTGATTTCCAGTTTCCCAACGGGAACCTCGGACTAAGAAACATTTCATTCTCTGAAGGCCACGGACGACTGATCGGCATTATGGGCGCCAGCGGAGCCGGAAAAACCACACTTCTTAATGTGTTGTCGGGAATTGAACGCCCTACCAAAGGGGAAGTAATAATCAACGGCCTTAACCTGCATGAAGACAAAGAAAAACTGGAAGGGGTGATCGGGCTGATCCCGCAGGATGATCTGTTAATTGAAGAACTTACGGTATATCAAAACCTTTATTACAATGCAAAACTTTGTTTTAAGGATAAGTCCGAAAACGAAATAAACGATCTGGTAAACAAAACCCTTACAAACTTAGGTTTATACGACCGTAAAGACCTTAAGGTAGGCTCACCTCTTAAAAAAATGATCAGCGGAGGCCAGAGAAAAAGATTAAACATTGCTCTGGAGCTGATCCGTGAACCATCTATCCTGTTTGTTGATGAACCTACTTCCGGACTTTCTTCAAGAGATTCCGAAAATGTAATGGACCTGCTCAGGGAACTTACCCTGAAGGGCAAACTGATTTTCGTTGTCATACACCAACCTTCTTCGGATATCTACAAGATGTTTGACAAGATGATCATTTTGGATACGGGCGGTTTTATGATCTATTACGGGAACCCTGTCGAAGCCGTGATGTATTTCAAAAAAATGGATGCACAGATCAATAGTGAAGTCGGGGAATGCCAGACCTGCGGAAATGTGAATCCGGAGCTTCTTTTTAACATCATTGAGGCCCACGTTGTTGATGAGTTTGGAAATTATACGGATACCAGAAAAGTATCACCTGAAAAATGGGAAGAAAACTACCAGACCAACTTTTCTCCCGAAGAGGTTGAGTCTATCAAGGAAAAACCCCCTAAAACCCTGAACATTCCCAATTGGATCTCACAGTTAAGAATATATGGTGTGCGGGACTTCCTTTCAAAGATCAGCAACAGACAATATGTGCTTTTAAATTTGATCGAAGCTCCGGTACTTGGTTTTATTTTATCCTATCTTATCCGGTATATTGAAGACCCGAATTCAAAAGTTTACGTTTTCAGGGTCAATGAGAATCTGCATATTTTCATTTTCATGGCACTTATTGTTGCCCTGTTTTTAGGATTAATGGTAAGTGCCGAAGAAATCGTTAAAGACAGAAAGATACTGAAACGTGAAAAATTCCTGAACCTGAGCCGGTCGAGTTACCTGGTATCCAAAATCTTTATTTTATTTGTTATCAGTGCTATTCAAACCTTTCTGTTCGTGATCATCGCCAACAGTATTCTGGGGATCAGAGGAATGAATTTTGAATACTGGTTCATTCTTTTTTCAACCGCCGCTTTTGCGAATATTCTCGGACTCAATATTTCTGCAACATTCGATTCGGCTGTTACCATTTATATCCTTATACCGCTGATCATGATTCCCATGATGATCCTCAGCGGTGCCATGTTCAGTTTTGATAAACTCAATCAGAAAATAGGCCGTGTGGATAAGGTGCCGTTCATTGCTGAACTCATGGTGACAAAATGGGGATATGAAGCTCTTATGGTCCACCAGTTTAAAGACAATAAGTTTACCAAAGAGTTTTATGACCTGGAAAGGCTTGAAAGCATGGCCGATTTTAAGAAGGTTTATTTCATCCCCGAATTAAGGAACAGGCTGAACAGTATCGACAAAGAGATCAGGAATATCAGTCAGGTCGACGCCACAGAGAATGATCTTAAACTACTAATGAATGAAATAAGCAAAGAAAATGAACGTATCCGGTTACTGGAGAACGAATCTGAACTCAAGCAAAAAGGGGAATTGCTGGTCAGTCCCGTTTATTTTAATGAGATAAATGATCTTCAAAAGCAGAATTTCGATCTCAATACGTCAGAACGGGTTTCCGATTATCTGAAACAACTCGATACATTCTACGGCAATATCTTTCAGTTAGCTAACAGAAAGCGACAAAATAAAATAACTTACCTGCTCGAAAACCATCCCGATTTATACCAGGAACGCCGGGACCGTTATTTTAATGAGAGCATTGCCGATATATTGAAAAAGGTATACGAAAAAAACAAAATACTGGAGTACAAAAATCAGCTGATCCAACATATTGATCCGGTATATGAAATCCCGATCCCTTCAAATGCATTGAGTTTCAGAACCCACTTTTTTGCCCCGCAAAAACACTTTTTCGGAAACTATTTCGACACCTATTGGTTCAATATAACCGTGATCTGGATATTGACATTAATCCTGTACGCATTGTTGTATTTTGACGTATTAAGAAGACTGTTGGGCCTTGGGGAAAACTTGAAGAAAAAATAGATTTTTACTGAATCAGATTTTTAATATCTTTATACTTATTGTTACATTTGTTAAACCCGCAACAACAAATACAGAGAGCTATGATAAAAAGAACATTTACGCTTCTTGTTGTCAGCCTAATACTTTTTGCATGTAAATCGGGAGGGAATAACCAATCGGAAGATGAATTTGCAGTTCCCGAGGATGTTGTAAATGAAGGCGTACTGGAAATTTCTGAAGAAGTGATGCAGAACATCGTTCAGAATATTTCCTCCCCTGTGGAAATGGCTTCACTTGTCAAAAGCCTTAATGCTGATTTCTCAGGTAAATATTTAGCTCCGACAGATAATGTGGATGAACTGACAACAAGTTATCAACAGGCATTTCACCTGGGTATTTTTGCTGCAGACCTGGGGTACCTTAATATCTATAACAAAACAAATTCGGTTATTGATTACATAACAGCGATAAAGACACTTGCCGATGGTGTAAGGGTTGGACAGTTTTTTGATTTCACAACATTAAAAAGATTGGCACAGAGTAATCAGAATCTGGATTCTCTGATGTACATTTCAGTACATAGCTTTAACCAGATGGATAAATACCTGAGAAGTGATAACCGAAGTAATCTCAGTACCCTTATGGTTACCGGCGTCTGGATTGAAGGTCTCTATCTCGCTACTCAGGTAGCCAAATCCGACCCCCACCCGGAAATTGCCGAACGAATCGGAGAACAAAAGATCATTATGGATCAGTTGATGCTGATTCTTGCAAATTATAAATCAGATAAATACTTCAATAAGCTCATTGAAGACCTTAAAGTCATTAAAAATGAATTCAATGACGTGACAATTACAATTGAAAAGGGAGAACCTGAAGCTATTGAGGAAGACGGAATGTTGGTAATTGTACAGAAAGATGTCAGTATAGTAAACATTTCAGATGAAAGACT
>JASFVU010000450.1:0-3471 GCA_050049665.1 Bacteroidales bacterium
ATTACTTTCTATCTACGGTTTTGATACGGCTATAATAAATCCTGATCCATCCCGTGAGGATGCTGCGATTGAAGCAGTGCATCTGGGTGCAAGCATTTATCCGGCGATCATGTTTGTCATTGCAGTGATCTGTCTCTTCTTTTACCGCATTGATACAAAAATGGAATTAAAAATCCAGGATGAACTGGAGGCACGCAGAGAAAAGAGCTGAAAAAAGAAAAACAGGTAAGAAGCTCTCTTACCGGGCTTCGGGGAATTATCACAGGTGGCTACACCGGATGAAGCTTTGCACAGGGTTAGCGAAGCCATTGATCACGGCTTAAATTATTCCGGAATGACTTTCCACACAGAGGTGATGCAGAAGTCAAATCCTGTCCGGTCCCTGTTGCCGGAATAAGCTGTTCCCTACCGGATAAAAAGCCTTATTTTAAAGTCCCCGGCAAAGGTTTAATCCTGTTTAGCAAGAAACCGAACAGAAGACCCAATATACATAAGGCCCAGGCATAAACCACGAGTGTCTCGGAAATGCCAACTACGATGGCCGGTATGATCACTCCTACAAGGCAAAAGAAAATAGAGAAATTAACACTGTGCCTGTTGATACCCGGATAGATCCACAAGACCAATACCAGGAATCCAAGCGACATTGTCATGGATACAAAAAAGAAGGTGGCATCAATGATGTCACGAAGGATCAACGATAGGATAATACCAAGTGTCATCATTACCACCATGGTAACTCTCATGGCAGTAAACAAATTCTTTTCCTTCAGTAACTTTGACTTCCCCAGGAAATCCTGGGTTACCGAAGCAGCAGAGGTGAACAGATAAGTATCTGCCGAAGAGGAAACCGCCGAATAAATGATGACGACGGACAATCCCGCTAATCCGGCAGGAAGCAGCCTGCTGAATCCGACAATAAGGGTAGCGTCCGGGGCAAGATCGGGAATAATTTCCCGGACTACCATACCGATCATAAGAAGTATTACACCAATGAAAACATAAAATACGGAAGACAGTATCAGGCTCTGTTTAAAGTGCTTCTGATCTTTGATGGCATAAACCCTTTGCCACAATTCGGGAGAAGCCATCGGAATAAAAAATCCGGCCAGGAAAAAACTCCCGAGTTTTGCAACCGGAATTTTGAACAGATCCATGAATACTATCTTTGGTTTCACATGTGTGGAAACCAACAGGAAAACCATCAGAAAAAACAACAGGAAGATCCCCATTGTCTGGATAACATCTGTTTTTACTACGGCTCTGAATCCTCCGGCCACCAAGTAAAGCAAGATAATAATTCCAATAATTATTACCGACAGATTATAACTGATAGGCGTATATTCATCGATCAGTTTTGCTCCTGCAATAAAGTTCAGGACTACCCAGCCGAACATAATGATAATGACAATGATCGTGGCAAGGTATCCCGCGAATTTTCCCTTTAAATGAAAAAAGAAATCGGGCAGGGTATAGAATTTTTCTTTATCCGCCAGTTTTTTGATCTTTTTCCCAAAAAAGTAAAATACGAACAAACCGAACACCGAACCTATAAAATACCACAATGCGCCCAGTCCGTACAGATAGACCAGGGCAGTATAGGTTAAAAGGATCGCTGCCCCTATTCTGCTTGAAAAGATAGTGGATGTGGCCTGAATAGCATTCAGCTTTCTGTTTGCGATCAGGTAATCTTCTTTGTCCTGCTTATGTCCTGTCCAGAACCCAACAATTAAGACAATGATGAAATAAACAACAATAAATAAATAATCAAGAGTGTTTAACATAAACAACAGATTTGGTTCATATCCGGATACCTCGGTCCGGACAAATATAAAATGCTTTATTCATCGCATACCCTGTAGATCTTTTTCTGAGTGTCGGTACTTTCAATGCATTTTTCATAAACAGATGCTATTCTCCTGAATTCTACGGATCGCGGATGAAGTTCGTCGTACCAGCCTTTCCCCGTAACTGCTCCCCTGCTGTCAATGTGATAAACATTTTTATAATTTCCCCCTACTTCGATCAGCATCTCATTAAAATAATGTATCATACCATATACAACAGCCGCCTGCTCTTTTTGGTTGAGATACCCTCTCAATAACAGAGGCGTTTGCAACCATTCCCCGTTTCCGGTAAGCTTATTGATTAACGGACGTGCTATTCCGAAACCAATTTTCGAACTGGGTATTGCATAATCATATCCCTGGGTAATGACCTTCAGATTCTTAAATTTTTCAGTTTCTTTTTCAATGCTGGTAAACAATAATTTATACTGAAGTTTAAACAGCTTCATTAATGCGAAAAAATCCTTGTTCAGGCAGATACCGGCAAATTTTATTTTCCCTTCATTTGAATCCAGGTCTGCTTCTATAATAGCCGGCACTTCTTTTCTCCTGTGAATCAATTGTGCCATACGATACCCCCCTACGATATCGTTCCCTCCTCCGCTGATCAAAAACACATCGGGGCTTAACAGTGACAGTTTCTCTATGTATTCCTGTTCATATAAAATATTGGCTATCCAGTCTCCTCCGTATGCCAGGCTGTTGATAGCATATTTTTTTCTGCTTCTGTTCAGGTGGTCAATAATATCAGTGATAAACAACGGGTATTCGAACCATGAATCGCCTTCAGCCAAGATTATTTTCGAATAATCTCCTCTCCGTATCCTTTCCCAAAACCCTTTCTCCCTCTTCTTCCTGCTATGCT
Source organism: Bacteroidales bacterium (assembly GCA_050049665.1). Taxonomy (GTDB): domain Bacteria; phylum Bacteroidota; class Bacteroidia; order Bacteroidales; family UBA10428; genus UBA10428. The sequence continues at coordinate 2,713 of JASFVU010000450.1, forward strand.
TATTCAGCCATCCAAGCATCCCTGCATCTGCTTCGGACTTGTTTTTTATCGTACCGGTATTCATGTCGAAAATTCTCAGCAACATCGGACGCAGATCACCGTAGGTAAGATCTTCTTTCCCCAGTAATTCATCCAACTCACTATTGGTGAATTCCCCGGGTTTTTTGATCAATAAATCGATCAGCTCTTTTTTGGTTGCCATTGCCGGATTTTTATTGATTTGTTGCCGATAGCAATACCACTAACATAAGTCGTTTCATGACAGCAAGTTAAAAAATTTATGCATATCCTTATGAAAATTTCATCTTCCGGGAATTTTAGCTAAAATATCGGCTGTAGCTGTTGCCCCTATACGCGTGCATCCCAACTCTTTAACTTCAATAGCCCTTTCAAGCGTCCGTATCCCACCCGCTGCTTTCAGTTGTATATCAGGTCTGGCATGCTTTCTCATAAGCAGGAGATCTGCATTTTCGGCCCCTCCCGTACCATATCCGGTTGATGTTTTTATCCAGTCTGTTCCCACTTCATTGCATATTTCACAGGCCATGACTTTCTCTTCGTCCGTAAGGTAACAATTTTCAAAAATGACTTTTATTTTTACACCTCTGTGGTGTGCATAATCGGTTATCAGTTTCAGCTCGTCACGAACATAGTCGTATTTCCCTGATTTAAGCCTGCCGATATGCAAAACCACATCCAGCTCCTTTGCCCCGTTCTCAATGGCTTCTTTTGTTTCTTCCATCTTGGCGACAGTAGTGG
>JASFVU010000033.1:0-10802 GCA_050049665.1 Bacteroidales bacterium
AAACTAATTAATAACAGGACCGATGCGGCGGCAATCCATTTCATTGCAGGCCTTAACTGCCTTCTCTGCGCCTTGTGTTTTATAGCAATAAATTCCTTTAACTCTTCTTTTTCTGCTTCTTTTTCAGCCCTGTCAAGTGCATCAATAAAATTAAGTTTGCCGATCAGGTGATTTACCTTTTTTCTCAGGTTAATCTCATCCATCAATGACGGATCTTCCTGGAGAAGTTCCTTAAATTCTTCGTTTTCCGCTTCAGTCAGTTCATTATTTAAATGCTTTTCGATCAATAAAAAAGCTTTCTCTTCCTGATAGACTATCCGCGCAAACGGGTCCTCTCCGAATAGTTGCTCTAACTTATCCCGGTCCCCTTCAATCATAAGATCAATAACAAGATTTCTTACTGGTTGATGCATAACGTTTATCCTATTTAACCGATCGAAAGATAATACAATTCCATGAAATAAAGAAAGTAATTTTTATACAAAAATTATCATTTCTTATTCTCCTGTCACATAACAGTTGTCTGTACCATATCTCAGCCCCGAAAAAAAATATACCTGATAAAATGAGCAACCTTACCTTTTACTATTTTTTATGTTTTAATTGAAATAAGGTTCGGGTGTTCAGGGTTCCGGAAGAATTGAGCTTTGATGGTTATGCATCAAAGACCGGATCGATCCGGACACAGTTAAACCGTTCATGTATCATCAACCGGAAAGGAACAATCCTTGTGCAAAAAATGCCGGGTGCCGGTGCCGGAATACCCATTCATGAGAATCGTTTTGAATGTGGTTCATTCCGGTAACAAAAGCGAAACATCATAGCAAGCCTCTTTGACTTTTGTGCAATTCTATTAATTGATATGTAGGGTTATTTATTATTTATATAATATATAATAATCAATTAGATACATAAATTATGTAGTAATTAAGTTGTAAGACAATTTTTGATATGATGTATTAGTATTGCACAGATATTTTTGGAACAAAGATGCTTTCAGGGATACATTTATCTTCGCAAACTGCGAAAAAATTACTAAAGAACATTAACCTTATGAAGAGACTAACTACTTTATTAACATGTTTATGTTTTACCTTTCTCCTGAACGCCCAGGAAAAAACAATTTCCGGTAATGTAACGGCAGGAGATACAAACGGACCGTTACCTGGTGTCAGCATTGTGATCCAGGGAACTACCCGCGGTACCATTACCGACACGGAAGGTAATTTCTCGATCCGGGCTTCGGAAGGAGATGTGCTGGAAGTATCATTCGTCGGTTACCTGACCGAATCGATCACAGTCGGTAACGAAACGGAATTATCAATTACTTTGATCAGTGACATCATGGAACTGGATGAACTGGTGGTAATAGGTTATGGTACGGAAAAAAAGAGCCTTGTTACCGGCTCAATATCCAAGGTATCGGAAGATGAAATAACCAGCAGTCCCTCACTGAGGACCGAACAGGCGATCCAGGGTCGTGTTTCGGGAGTTTCGGTATCCCAGACATCAGGCCAGCCGGGTGCTGCTTTTACCGTCAGGATCAGGGGAACAGGATCGAATGCGAATTCCGAACCCATCTATATTGTGGATGGTATGAGGATGGAAGGTATTGACGGCATCAACATCAATGACATCGAATCGATAGAAATTCTCAAAGATGCCGCCTCGGCCGCTATCTACGGGTCACAGGGAGCTAACGGTGTTGTTCTCATAACAACAAAATCCGGGGTGAAAGGTCAGACTGCCGTCAGTTATAAATTTTATTATGGCTGGCAAGAGATCGCTAATAAAAAGTTCGGCGTGCTGAACAGCGACGATTACCTTGATTATCGCTGGAGAGCACTTCTTGCCGAAGGAGAAGACGCTGCCTCCATAACTGATCCGGAAGGGGATTACCATCTGCCGGAACCCGGCCAGCAGGAATACGATACGGACTGGCTGGACGAAGCATTCAATGTTGCTCCGATGACCGAACACAACCTGACCGTTTCAGGGGGAAGCGAAAAATCCACTTACGTGTTCAGTGGTTCCTATTTTTCACAGGATGGTATTGCCGGAGGAGACAAAGCCAATTTTACAAGGTATACGGCAAGATTCAATGCCGATTACGACCTTAAGCCATGGCTCAACATGGGTAACAGGTTCCACTACAACCATACAAAGCGTACTTCATTGCCTGAGAATTCGGTATTCAACAGCTACATGAACATGGCGATCAATATGGACCCGCTTACCCCTGTTACTGTCGACAGCTATGAAGATCTCCCCGAATTCGTCCGGATTCAGGCCCCCGAATACGTTGTCAGGGATGATGACGGGAATTACTACGGAATATCCGAGTATGTGTCGGGAGAAGTCTATAATCCCATCGCACTGCAGCAGGTGCAGCACGGTGTGTATACACTGGATAAACTGATCGGGAGTGTTTATGCGGATATCTCTCCGCTCAAAGGGTTGAACTACCGGACCAAATTCGACATAGACCTGTCGTATGGCAACAACGACAGCTGGGATCAGAAAAGATATTTCAATCTGGAAAACGACAATTTCAATAATGGCGTATCCCGCAGCGTGGAAACATGGTTCAACTGGCAGTGGGGAAATATACTGACTTACGATACCCATATCAACGATCACGACATCGGCGTACTGGCAGGGATGGAATCGAGAACAGAAAACTACAAAGGTGTCTGGGCTACCGGGCGGGGGCTCATCAAAGAAGATAACAATTTTGCCCTTATCAATACGACGGTCGATTCTCTCAGCCGGTCAGACGACGCAATAACGGAAACAAAGTGGTTGTCGTATTTCGGAAGGATCAGTTACAAATACCGTGAAAAATACCTCTTGTCGGCCGTATTAAGGGTGGATGGTTCCTCCCTGTTCGGACCGGAAAACAAATTCGGGTATTTTCCTTCTGTTTCCCTGGGTTGGGTAGTATCCAACGAATCATTCTGGACGTTTCCTTTCATTAATTTCATGAAAGTACGTGCCAGTTGGGGACAAAACGGAAGTACCTCCAATCTGGGACAGTTTGAATACATATCTCTCATTACGGAAGGCTACCAGTATCCCAATGCAAATGGCTCAATTGAACCGGCTGCAGAACCGCGATCGCTGTCAAATCCGAATCTGCAATGGGAAACAAGTGAACAAACCGACATCGGGATTGACATGGCTTTTCTTCAAAACAAGTTTTCCCTTACACTGGATTACTACCGCAAAATTACCCGCGACCTTTTAACCCGGTCGGCAGTCCCGACCCTGTACGGGAATTATCAGTCTTTTGTGAATGCCGGTGATGTCCTGAATACAGGTATCGAAGCAGAAATAAGCCACAAAAACGTGATCGGAGAATTCAGGTACAGCGTGAATTTCAATGCCGCTTACAATTACAATGAAGTGTTAAGCACTGCCGAACAGGATCGCCTGGAAGGAGTCACATTATTCCTCGAAGATGGTCCCATAACCATATTTGAAGAAGGACATCCGGTATGGTATTACAGCGCTTATGTTTCCGATGGTATCTTCCAGACAGAAGAAGAGATAGAAGAATACGCAAATGTCGCCGGTATCAGATATCAGCCGGACGCACAGCCCGGAGATGTCAAATTCAAAGATATAAACAAGGACGGCGCGATCGATGTAAACGACAGAATTGATGTGGGTAATCCTCATCCCGACTGGATGCTGGGACTGAACCTCACATTCGAATACAAACAATTCGACCTGGGAATATTTTTCCAGAGTGCGCTTGGTCACCAGATCGTTAATGCCCTGAACCGCTCCGACAGATTCGGGTATAACAAACCCCAGTTCTATTATGATATGGCATGGGACGGAGAAGGTTCAACAAACGAATGGTTCAGACCATCGGAAAGCGATCCGAACAGAAACTTCAGGAACAGTGACCTCTTCGTTGAAGATGCGGATTACTTAAGACTGAAAAACATTCAGCTGGGTTTCAATTTCGCTAAGATTGGTTTCTTCCGTGATGCCGGAATTAAAAACGCCAGACTTTATGTTTCTGCCCAGAATCTGTTCACGGTAACCAAATACAAAGGGCTTGAACCGGAGATCGGCGCCGTCAGCAGAGACTCCAACGACGATATTATTCCCTCGTCCATTGGGATCGACTATGGCTTCTATCCTGTTTCAAGGATTTATCAGGTAGGACTTAACGTAACATTCTAATACAATAAAAAAAAGGATATGAAATCTATAAGATCACTTATCAAATACCTGTTGCTTGCATTGTTCATTGCATCCTGTACCGAGGAATACCTGGAAACAAATCCTTACGGATTGCAAAATGAAGACACGTACTACTCAACCGATGAAGAAGTAAGAAAAGGCCTGAACGCTGCATACGATTTTCTGGTACGCGATTTTGCCACGTCCAACGATGAATCCGAGGGAGCAGGCTATTCAAGTTCGTTCATGATGCGCTGCATTGCTTCCGATAACGGAAATGCAGGCGGCGGCAATCCTCAGGACATCGAAGACTGGCAGCAAATGGATGAGTTCAGGACAGTCTCTTCAAACGGTTCATTGCTTCAGCACTGGCAACGCTCGTATTTCGGTATCTACCGCTGTAATTTGTTGCTGGACAGAGAATATGATGAGATGTCGGATGAACTCGTTGTATACCTGGCTGAAGCCCGCTTTCTCAGGGCCTACTATTACTGGGAACTGGTAACGTTCTTCGGAGGCGTCCCTGTAGTCGACTGGATCATTTCAACGGCCGACCCCTATCCCCCGCGCAACACGGAACAGGAAGTCTGGACATTCATTGAAACCGATCTGACGGCAGCTATCGAAGACCTGCCTTTAAAATCGCAACGGGCTCCATCTGAAAGACAGCGTGCCTCCAAAGGTGCCGCCCGTGCATTGCTGGCAAAAGCATATATGTTCCGGGAAAAATATTCCGATGCCGCACAGGTACTGGAAGACCTGTTCGATAGTTATGAATATGAACTTGACTCAAGCTATGCGCATATTTTTGCACTTGACGGTGAATTCGGCACCGAATCCATTTTCGAGATCAGCTATACAAGCAGCTTTGGCGGCGAATGGGACGGAAACAGGAGCAGGAACCTGGAAGGCAACGTTAATTCTCAGCTGATGGGTGTCAGGGGATTAAGTTCCAACAGTTATTACTTTCCCGGCTGGGGATTCAACAAGGTTGAACTGGACCTGATAGAGGCTTTTGATTCGGAAAACGACAGCATCAGAAAATACAGTACGGCTTACGGAGATGAGTTCTTTACCGAACATGATATTTCCTACACCGACAACTACAAAAATACGGGATGGTGGTGTAAAAAAATGGCGCCCGACAACGCGAGTTTCGGAGACGGCGACGGAGCCCCCGAACTTGATTACCAGCACAACGAGGTCGTTCTCAGGCTGGCCGATATGTACCTGTTGTATGCCGAAGCACAGTTCAGGCTGGGGAATGAAGGTGTTACCCGTGAATACATCAACAGGATACGTTTCAGGGTCAACCTCCCGGATCTTGACGGAGGTCTTTCCGGACAGGCATTGTTTGATGCACTTGTAAAAGAAAGAAGACTGGAACTGGCCATGGAAGGCCACAGGTACTTCGACCTGATCAGGTGGGGACTTGCCGCCCAGGTCCTTCAGAACCAATGGGGAGGTTCTTTTGATCCGAATGTTCATACGGTATTCCCTGTTCCCCAGCAGGAAATAAGCCGTTCCGGAGGTGTTCTGAAACAAAATACAGGATATTAAAATTTTACCAAATACTTTATTTAAAAACCTAACAAATCTGATTATTATGAAAAAGTATCTGCTAAACATGTTTTTATTGTGTGCAAGCATTGGACTTTTGCACGGACAAACGGAAATAATCATTGACGATTTCACCGGAAATACTTCTTCCGGACTTGGTACCGCTACCGGTAACGATGATCCCGAAGGAGCAGGATCATCCGTGATCACTTATGAGAATGACCAGTTAAAATCGGATTACTCCTGGATCCATTCGGATTGGTTTCCGCGGGCCGTATGGTATGAATTTGACGAATACCAGGATCTCTCGGAGCTTCCGATCATGGTCATGAGGTTCATGGTAACCGATGAATTCAATGATGAGATCAACCTTCGTTTTGACCTCTATGGTAATGGTGTGGGAGACTGGAGCGACTCGGTACAAATGGAAACAAACGGCAACCCGTGGGAACTTGTCGCTGAAAATGGTGAGTGGTATACCGATACGACAAATTACCTCACCAACAACCGGTACTTCTGTACCTATTATTACGGAGATATCGAACCGCAGCGTGTGGACAGCACGAGGATAAACGGCTTTGAGGCATTTGCATCTTACGGAGATGGCGCTTACGACAATCAGGCCGGAACCTTGTTCATCGACTTTATCAAAATGGTTGATGAATATGGTGAGCCCTCTGCAACGGAAGAGGTCATTTACGGCCGGGAAAATGCATTTGGCCTGGCGCTGTATCCTAATCCCGCCAGTAGTATGCTGAATGTCAATTCGGAGAATGAAATAGCACGCATAGATGTTTTCGATATTACCGGGAAACCGGTGCAGACCCTGTCGTATGCGAATCGCATCAAAAAAGACAAGATCGATGTGAGTTCTTTCCGTTCAGGCGTCTACCTCGTTGCAGTAAGAGATACCGACGGAAACATCGTAACACAGAAAATCAGGGTGAATACTGCAAATTGATAGTGGGTTAATAAGAAAAGAGGTTGTCTTAAACTGCCGAATGCATTAAACAAACAGTTTCTGTGATCATTTGAGGAGTTTAAAATCCTTTTTCCCAGGAACAGGTCACATAACCATACCGGACATTTGGGACAACCTTCTTTTCAGATTATCCTTTAACTCCCTGTCCGGGATCAACGGACAGGAAATACTGAAATGCAGATAAATGACTAAAAAAAGAACATACTGGAAAACAGCCGCTCTCCTGATACTCATCCTTCATGGAAGCTTCATTGCTATGAGCGGGCAATCGTGTTACGAACTGGTATGGAACGATGAATTCAATTATACCGGATTGCCCGATACGTCCTTATGGAACTACGAAACAGGCGGTGACGGATGGGGAAACAACGAATTACAGTATTATACTTCTGAAAGACCGGAAAATGCAAGGGTTGAAAATGGCATCCTGATCATTGAAGCCCGCAGGGAAGATTTTAGCGGGAATCATTATACATCCGCCCGGCTCACCAACTATTCACATTATGACAGCCTGAAATACGGGAAGATCGAAGCCAGAATAAAACTGCCTTACGGACAGGGAATATGGCCGGCATTCTGGACTCTCGGCAATAGCATCAGGAACGGTATCTCCTGGCCTGCCTGTGGTGAGATCGATATTATGGAAATGATCGGAGGCGGAGAAGGCAGGGATGATGTGGTCCACGGAACGGTCCACTGGTCGGATGCCGGTGATAATCATGCCCAGTACGGGGATTCGTATCAGCTTGACGAAGGTATATTCAACGATGAGTTCCATGTATTTACCGTAGAGTGGACAGAAACGGAAATTATCTGGTTTATCGACAATGAACAATACAATGTAATTGATATAACGCCGGGCCACCTGAGTGAATTCCACGAGGAATTCTTTATCATCCTTAATGTGGCTGTCGGAGGCAACTGGCCCGGGAGTCCCGATGCATCCACGGTATTTCCCCAAAAGATGGAAGTTGACTATGTCCGTGTTTATCAAAAGGGTAAAACACCTCATATCACAGGGGATACATCGGTTGTTAAAGCTCAGAAGAATATCCCTTTCTCAGTAGTTGAATCGGATGATTTCAGCTACCTGTGGAGTACTACGGGTGATGTTGAAATTACAGAGGGTCAGGGGACCCATTCCGTACTGGTAAACTGGGGCTGTGATACAGGGAGTGTACTGTGCCACCTGGAGACCCTCTGTGATACCTATGATCTTGCATTGCATGCCGGCTTAAGAGAACCTGAGATCTCAGGAAATAACCGGGTAGAAGTAAATTCATCAAACCTGGTTTATTCGGTCGTTGAAACGGAAGGTGCATCCTATGCCTGGAGTCTTCCGGATGACGCCGGATTTAACGGAAATACGGATTCAAATACCGTTTCCGTCAACTGGGGATACACAAGCGGTGAATTAAAAGTAAACATCACCAATGTTTGCGGGAATGATTCGGCTCTTTTGCCAATCACGGCCGTAATCCAGGAACCGTATCCCGAAACCGGCTCCCCCCACCCTATTCCCGGAATCATTGAATCTGTCAGTTACGACAGCGGCGGAGAGGGAATCGCTTATCACGATACCGAACCGGAAAATCTCGGTACGGGATCAAGGCAGGACGAAGGGGTTGATACGGAAAGCAATGACGGGGGAGAAAATGTAGGGTGGATCGAGGCCGGTGAATGGCTGGAGTATACTGTAGAGGTCGATCCCACAAATACCTATGATGTCGAGTTGCGTATTGCTTCTCAGGACGGAGGCGGTGAAATGATCATTTATTTTAACAACGAGGCACGGACCCAGGTGATTAGCATCCCTTCCACAGGGTCGTGGAACAATTTTTCTTCCGTTTACCTGCGCGACATACAGATAAATACCACGGATACCATTATGAAGGTGGAAATTGTAAGCGGCGGGTTCAATCTCGGACGAATGAGATTTGAAGACTGGTTGCCAAGTGCCGTCAGGACAACAGAAGATGACGATATTACCGTTTACCCGACAATTGCTACAGACTGGATCCGTATCGATCATTCCCGGTATACAAGGGAATACTTTCTGACAGATATGGCAGGCAGAACAGTCATGCGCGGAAAGATCACTCCCGGAGGATCCATTGATCTTTCCGGCATCAGCAGCGGAACATACATGGTGAATATCCTGACGGATACATCACTGGTAAACAGAAGGATCATTAAACTGTAATTATTCTGATGAAGAATACCCGAAAAAATTGGTTCAACAGGCATCCGGTATTCGCAACGGTCTGCATGATCGTATTGATCTATGCCTTGCTGGATTCAATAGCCGGAGCCGTTTTTATTCCGGAAAATCTTCACAAATTCAGAACAAAACACAGCTATTATCATCATGGATTGCTACCCAATTCAGGCGGAATTACCAATTGGGGACAGATATACTACTACTTTCATACCAACTCGCTTGGATTCAGGGATATATGTAAAAAAGACATCTCCCTTGCTTCCGGCAAACGACGAATCCTTTTCCTGGGAGACTCTCATACGGAGGGTGTCGGAGTAAACTATGAGAATACCTTTGCCGGCAGGCTGCAAAAAATGACGGATACCGGGCGGGTTGAAATATTGAACGGAGCCGCGGTCAGCTACAGCCCGAAGATCCACTACCTGAAATGCCGGTACCTGATCGAAGAAAAAGGACTGGACTTCGATGAACTCTATGTTTTCATTGATATATCCGATCTGAACAACGAAATTGCTTATGAAACCTTCGAACCGAAAGACAACGGGGGGATTTCCGACGGACTTTACCATACATATGCTTTTCTGAAAGATCACTCATTAACCTGTTTTGTCGTTCATAAACTGAAAGAGAACGGCAGGACCCGGAAGCTACGGAATGCAATGAAAGAAGCCGGTAACGCTGACCTTGAACTGTACACCACTTTTTTCTCGCATTTCAGGAACGAGGATCTGCTGACCGATCCTGATTTCCATGGCGTGTCACGCTGGCTTGAAGACAAACGGTTCCGTCCGTGGGCCGAAAAAGGACTGACTTTGGGGCAGGAAAACATATTAAAGCTGTCCCGCTTATGCAAAAATTATGGCATAGAGCTTACCATTGCGGTTCATCCCTGGCCCGACCAGGTTTTAAGTATGAAAGCGGAAAATGAATATGTCCGTTCATGGCAGTCGTTTGCAGAATCAAATGATATCGAATTCATTAATTTATTCCCGCTCTTCATCAATTCCCGCAATGCCATGGATGTCGCCGCCAGGTACTACATCAGGCACGACAATCATTGGAATGCCCTGGGACATGAAGTGGTTGCAAAAAAATTACTGGCATATATAAACAAAGATCCTGAATGAATGATACAGTCATAAAATATGCCGTGTTTATCGTTTTGATCGTTCTCGTAAGCGCCTGCGGAAAAGCAAAAGAGCAAAGAAAGATCAAAGGCCTTGAAAGAGATTTTTTTGCAGAAAACGATCCGGCCCGGAAGTCCGCCCTGGCAAACAGGCTGCACAGAGCTTACTCGGTTTATCATCTGAAATACAGGGAAGACACAACCTTTCTCTTTAACTGGGGCAAAATGGCATTGGCCGGAAAGGAAGCTGAAGTGGCCATTAATTCCTTCGGCAGACTGCTGGAAAGTGATCCTTCCAATGGAAAAGCCTTCCTGCTCAGAGCAGAAGCAAGGATCCTGCAGCATGATCATCAGGCGGCATATGCCGATCTGAAAAAGGCACAAAAGTACATGCCGGAGGCCGGTCTGTCCCAGGCGATTGAAAAAGAAAGAAAAAAAGCAAAGATCGATTCCCTGATAAAGGCAAGTGACAGGCAATTAAAGAAAGACCCGGACAACCCGTATCTGTATCTCGCAAGGGCAGATCTTTATTATCAGGTTGGTTTCCTGCAGGCTGCACTATTTGACTACAATAAATCCATCCTGCTGAATGACAGCAATGTAACTGCAAGGTTTAACAAGATACAGCTCCTGTTGGATATGAATGACCTGGAAAATGCATCAACGGAGTTATCCGAAGTAAGCAAACTGGAAAAATCGGGGAGTGAAGAAACCGT
>JASFVU010000451.1:0-3455 GCA_050049665.1 Bacteroidales bacterium
AGATCTTTCCGTCAAAAAAGGCTACGGAACGGACTACCGAACGGTTGGGCAGGTAATACAAATTCCAGTTGTTGCCGTCGAATTGTAGAATACCGGTATTATTAGCAATGTACATTCTCCCGATATCGTCCTGGGAGATGCCCCAGTTTTGTGTTCCGGCATTGTAAAGTTCCCGGGGATAATTGTTGATGAAAGGCAATCCGATGTCTTTGATCTGCCCCTTCAGAAAGTCCGTATTCAAACCTGAGAACAGAATTGCTGCCAGGATTATATTTCTTTTTATATTGTCTGAGATGGTCACCTTAATTTCTTATAAATCAATATAATTAAATCATGCCAATATAAAAAACATTCTTCGGATAAAAAATGAGGGAGTGGTCAGGTTCTTCTAATCAGATGCATTATGGAGACCGGTTATCTGATCATTCTGTTTTCCGTTTATGAAAAACACGGATCAGTTCTATTGATCCGGTACGATTGAACAATTCATTGCTGATCTGCCGGTCCAGAACAACTCCGTCGATCATGCCGCTTTTTTTGCCGGAATGGTGAATTTCAGTAAAGGATCTGTCCGACAATTGGTAAATAACAGGTACCTGAAAGAGAGAGAAACCAAGGGATCCTGCTTCCAGCGGGATATCCCTGCTGCCGTTCATTCCTGTAAATTTCCATACTCCGGGAACTGTCAGGAACTCGCCGGGCTTCAGCAAAGCAGGATTAAACCCGATTTTACCGTCCCGGATCCGTATGCCGAGCTCTCCGAACCGTGAAATGATGTCTTCTTTTACCTGCCCTGTCATTCCCGGTTGCCGGACTCCTGCAAATGATGGTGTGTGCGAATAAGGGTCGAGGGGAAACGCGCCGTAATCTTCGGGGGATTTATTCGTTCCCAGGCCTTCCCTGATATGGTAGTAGTGCTCTTTTATTTTGTCCCGTATTTCCCGGGATATCTTTTCATGGAGCGAGTTGAAATACACTTCCTTTGCCGCCAGCAACAATTTTGAAACCATGTGCCAGTAAATACAGCCTAATCCTTCATATTTAAAAAAGGAACCCGAGCGCCCCGTAAATGCATGATGATCAAAAATATCTTCAAACAGATCGCCAATCAGGCTGACCTCCTGTTCGCTGATGTTTTCCTCCTCACGAAGTTTTTGTTTCAGTTCACCGGCATTTCTGAAAGAACCGGTAAAACGGAATTTACCGTTAATGTCTTTTTCAATGAATCGTTTCCGCTTTCCCCTGATTTCATTCCTCAGAAATTGCGATGATCGTACTTTTTCCTCCGGGATGATATTTTTTGTAAGAAAACCGGGCAGTTCCCTGTCGGGATAAAGCGTATAACTCTTCTGATCCTTCCGGTACAGGTTCCCTGATCGCAATGCATCAAGCACCGCAAGGGCTTCGGAAGCTTGCAAAGACCCGGAACTCAGTATGGCTACCTGTCCTTCCAGCATCTCATACAAATGTTCCACTTTGTACCTGTCATTCTCGAATCGAATAAAATTGTAGGCATGATATAATCCGTCTTCCCGTTTCCCGCAGGCTATCGAATGATCGAGATACCTGATGCTCAGCAGGAGAAAATTTCTGAGATCCTCTGTATTCAGGATGGTTTTCCGTTCGGAAAAGCCATAGTCATAGATCTTTTCCCTGTATTCCTCACCTGTTTTACCAAGCTTGTCCAGTATCTTTTTTCTGTCCGTATCGGTGATCTCACCCGAGAGCAAGAGGCTGTATTCCCTGAATGTCTTGTGTAATTCAGCAAATGCTGCGACAATTTCTTCCGATATGGCATAGCCATCGGGTGAATTATTTTCTGCCAGTCGTAAAAAGAATGTTATGAACCGGCGCAGGTAATACAGTGTGACCATCGATAATCCGTTGCCGGCCAGGGCATTGTTTGCATCGTTCCATTCCGGCCGTCCGGTGTTCATCCATATTCCACCGCCGGGAACGAAATTGAACAGTTTGGATAAAATGATGAGAAGGATCTTTTCACAAAGGTTCACTTTGTAAGGGAGCCCGTCTTTTCCGGACAGAAGTTTCCCGTCATATCCTGTTTCGGCGATCCTTTCCCTGATCTCTTTTTCTGTAGCGTTATCGTAGCGGATGCTTTTGTCAGGATCTGTGGTGAGGGTTTCGTATTGTGCGATCCGGTAGGGAACATTGGCATAGACAAATACATTTTTTGCCAGGAATTCAGCAAGTTTGCCGGGATGGTGATCTGCAGACAATTCCATTAATCTCAGCAGGTAGACGACCTGGTGATCCCCCCAGTAGCCGATGTTCGACCAGGGATCGTCCGGGTCGAGTATTTCCCAGTCGAATCCGTCACTGGTTATCCGGTATGGGTTGTATCCGTCGGCTGTCGAGGCATTGACAAATTTGGTTATGATGTTTTCAGTGTATTCGGGGTAAGAGAAGGAGAGGGCTTCCCAGTTTTGAAAGATATCACGCCAGTTTCCCTGGTAATTGAGATTTTCATTTCCGTCTTCGGTTTTCAGGTCGATCGAGAATTTGTTCCATGGCCTGCTGGGGTCGCCATGGCGGCGGCTGAATGTGAGAGGAAGGTATTCATAAGCCAGCCGTTCAAAGTCCGGATCGGAAAATTCACTGATCTTTTGTTTCAGGGTATTGACATTTACTTCATCTTTCAGGGAATTCAGGAACCGCCGGTATTTTTCACCGGTTTTGCTGTTCCATTTGTTAACGAATGAGGAAAAATCGTCTGCCGGGATGGAATACCCTTTTGCATAGATCCCTCCCCGCATGATGTTGAAAAGTGTATTGGAAAAGTGTCTTTTTGCACTCATTTCATCTCCTGTTGCCTGAAGGCCGTCGGAAGAGGCAACCCTGCGGATAAGATTTTCGGTTCCGTATGCGATATCCCTGTAGATCCCGGAAAGTAAGTTATCTTCCTTGCTGATCTTACGGATCAGTGATTGTATATCCGCAGCGCTCCGGTTCAAACCGGCAATGATGAGCCATTTAACCGTTTCGCCGGGAGGGATCGTGCATTGTGACTGCACAAAATAGGCTCCGCGCTGACCCCTGGAAGAATATTCCGTTTTCAATGGCGATCCGTTCCGGAAATGATCGATCTGACGGGTTGAGAGCAGATATTCGGCGTTTTCCGGTCCTTCGGACCATACAACAGTGGCTTTCAGTGCCTCGCTGGGTTCGGCACGGTCGGTAGGGATTGAGCTCAGCGAGTAAATTCCCAGTCCGGCTTCTCTGATCAATTCACATTTTTTATAGGCGTCAACCAGCGTACTCATGTTTGTCTGCATCATCAGGTTCACACCATGGGGAAGGATATTTCTCAATCCGTCCAGTATTTTTACTTCCGTATCTTCGGCCGCAGTAATATTTTCAACCTTCGTTTCTTTTACAAAGCCGAACCGGTCGCTTGCATACCATGCATAGGAATACCTGATTCCCAGGGTCCGGTT
>JASFVU010000452.1:0-3449 GCA_050049665.1 Bacteroidales bacterium
CGCTCCATTTTGACGTTTGCCGGCATAAACATTAATTCTTGAATTCAGTCGGTTGAAAAGACCATGATTTTTAATAATTTTTAAGATTTTTGAAGTATAGTTACCATGTATGGCTTCTGATCCTGAAATATTAAAAAAATACTGGGGACATACTTCCTTGTATCCTGTCCAGTCAAAGATCATTCAATCCATTTCAGATGGTAATGATACCCTGGGGCTATTGCCGACGGGAGGGGGGAAATCCATTACCTTTCAGTTGCCTGCTCTCAGGATGGACGGAGTATGCCTTGTTATTTCACCTCTAATTGCCCTGATGAATGATCAGATCATTAAACTGAATTCAATAGGAATAAAAGCAAAGGCAATTCATTCGGGCATGAGTTACAACGAAATCAAGGTCGGCATCGATAATGCGGTCTATGGTGCTTACAAGCTGTTATACCTTTCACCTGAAAGAATAACTACTGATTTGTTCAGGGCAAAAGTTCAGCATATGAAAATATCGTTCATTACGGTGGACGAAGCACATTGCATTTCTGAATGGGGTTATGATTTCAGGCCTTCCTATCTGAAAATTGAAAAACTGAGGGAACTTGTCCCGGGGGTTCCGGTACTTGCATTAACGGCAACCGCTACACAGGATGTGATCGATGACATTCAGGAAAAGCTGAAATTCAGGAAAAAGAACGTAATTCAGGGAAAATTTACCCGTGAAAACCTGATCTTTTATGTTCGCAAAACAGATAGTAAAATGGCGGATCTGCTGAAAGTGGTAAACAGCATAAAAGGTTCCGGGATCATATACCTGAGAAGCAGGAAGAAAACGCGGGAGATAGCGGAACATCTCGTAAGGAATAAACTTAGCGCAGATTATTTTCATGCAGGTCTTTCTTATGACAGCAGAGTTCTGAAGCAGGAAAAATGGAGCAGGGATGAGGTAAGGATAATGGTGGCCACAAATGCTTTTGGAATGGGAATCGATAAGCCCGATGTCAGGTTTGTTTTGCACATGGATCTGCCTGATTCTCCCGAATCGTATATTCAGGAGGCCGGAAGGGCAGGGAGGGACGGAAAAAAGGCATTCGCGGTATTATTGGTCAATAATTATGACAAAAGCATTGCGAGTCAGCGTATCACAAATACATTTCCGGAAATATCAGAGATCCGCAGGGTATACAGTGCAATGGCTAATTACCTGCAGGTACCTTACGGAAGCGGTATGGGCATGGCGTATGATTTTAATTTGTTTGATTTTGCCGGTTCTTATAAGATGAGCAGCATTGTGGCGTACAATGCATTAAAGATGCTTGAAAAGCATGGGTACATAGAACTTACGGACGAGGTAAATAACCCGTCAAGGATCCTTTTTATACTGGGCAGGGATGATCTTTACAAGTTTCAGATCGGGAACCGGAAATTTGATGGCTTTATCAAGCTTTTGCTCAGATCCTATACCGGATTATTTAATGACTATACAGCTGTTCATGAAGATCTGCTGGCAGAAAGAGCGAATATAAAACGGGACCTGGTTTATAATTACCTCATCAAGTTGAGCAGGATGAAGGTCATCAGCTATATTCCGGGACGCAAATCACCCCTGCTGGTTTTTACCGAAGAGCGGCTTGATGAAAAATCGATTTACATCTCTCATGAATTATATGCGCAAAGGAAAGCCAGGTTTGAACACAGGATCAATGCCATGATCGATTATGCATTCAATTCATCGGAATGCAGAAATAATTCGCTGTTGAAGTATTTCGGACTGAAAACCAGCAATCCGTGTGGTCAGTGTGATATTTGCAGATCTCACCTCGAAGAGACTACAGACGACTCGAAAATAGAAGAATTTTCTGTTGAAGTGCTGGATTCGCTGAAAAAAAATGCCCAGTACCTTGGTGAACTTTTATTGTCGGTTGACATTAAGGAGGATATCATGGATCGGATTGTAAGACAATTACTTGAGCAGGAAAAAGTAATTTATCTTAAAGACGGGCGTCTTGCCCTGAAGAACATGAATGCCTGATCGCGGGGCCTGTTTTTTGATTTAATACCTGAAATGCTGTTACTTTGCATTAATGACGTGTCACACTTAATATTTAGAAATGAAAGTCAATAATTGTAAAGCATTACCAACCAACGTATCCGTCATTTTATTGTTGACTTAACATTAGTTATGTATTTTTATGAGCATTCAAAATAACCCCGTATATAGCAAGGATGTGCTTGAATTCGTGACAATTGCCAATGAATACAGTAGATTCGTCGAGCAATCGGATGCTGTCGAACTGCGTGAATTTATTGACAGAGCACATAAGATATTGCCTTTGTTATACCTGAAAGCCTCCCTGTTGCCTGAACTCGATTCAAAGTATGAAAGCATGAATCAGAAGTTTGTAAATGAACAGGATTATGGTTTCATCAGAGATAAAATGTTGAAAAAACTGGGTCAATACGACTCCTATGAGGAAGTGTTTACTCCGTTGCATGATGAAAGCGATGAAGCAATCGGGGCAAGTATTTCTGAGGATATGGCGGATGTTTACCAGGATATAAAAGACTTTGTACTGTTATATGAAATAGGTACGGAAGATGTAATGTATGAAGCGATCTGGGAATGTGCGCAGAATTTCAGAACATACTGGGGACAAAGACTCACCAATGCTTTGCGTGCATTACACTTTTTACGGTATTCCGATGAGGAAATTATTGAAGATGAGAATTTTACAAACAAACAGAATATAAGCCTCGAAGATATTGATACCAGCAACTGGATCATTACCCGCAGGCAGCAAGACGGTACTGATGAAGAAAAATGATTCAAATTTTAAAACTAAATTATCCGGGGAGGAGATCTCTGTTTTACCCAGAAAGAAGTTCAGCGGAGAGATTTTCTATATTAACTCCATTCGTTCCTTTCAAAAGGTACTGCCTTTGCTGAAAGATGAAGAGGTTTTCGGCTTTGATACGGAAACAAAACCGACATTCAGAAAAGGGCAGAAGAATGCAGTTTCTTTGCTGCAGCTAAGTACATCCGACCATGCCTTTTTGTTCCGGTTGAACCACTTGGGATTCCCGGGGGAGCTTGCAGGTATACTGGCTGATAAAAATACTTTAAAGATAGGGGTAGCCATTCACGATGACATTGTTTCATTAAGACATCTTCAGCCGTTTGATCCTCAGGGGTTTGTTGAACTGCAGGATTACGTAAAGGAATTTGACATTGAAGATCGGGGACTGAAAAAACTTACTGCAAACATTCTCGGATTCCAGATAAGCAAAAAGCAACAAACATCAAACTGGGAATCGGAAATATTGACCCGGGCGCAGATTGAATATGCTGCAACAGATGCCTGGGTTTGCTATGAGATATATTCCAGACTAATGAAAATAAAACCGCACAATGGAAAAGAGATCGAAGGTCATTCTTAAATCAGGAAAAGATCAGTCAT
>JASFVU010000453.1:0-3438 GCA_050049665.1 Bacteroidales bacterium
AACTTCCTTTTTTCCAGTCTATTGAGTCTGTTATGGCATTATCACCTTTTTCATATTTCATTTCCCTGATCTCGACACATTCCGGGTGACTTTCATCACAGATCTTTGATGAGATCTGTTGCCGGGTAAGCTTTTTCTTTGTCTTCAACCGGGCCAGCTTAAGAAGAGGAGTTATCATACTACTGTCTGAGTAAACATATTTTGTTATGGCTATTCTTTCATCCCAGGAATATTTCTCGGGCAGCTCATTGTAGTATTTTTCAAGTCCTGCCGTGTCTTCAATAGCCTTTTGCCACACTTCATCTTCTGTCAGGTTAAACAATAGAATACCATCGTGATATTCTTCAAGCAAATGTTTCAGATCGGGGTTTTTCTCAGGGATCCTGCTTCTTTCATAATCCTTAAGGGTATTCTCGGTAAAGTCCGTAACCTGTTCGTAGAACCATTGGTTAAGAGACCTTTTTCGAATCCTGCTTTGCTTTTCGGAGAGATATTCTGCCAGATCATACTGTGTGAATTCTTTGTCCCCTATTACAATAACAGGTTTTGTAAGATCCTTTGCAACAGCCGGATCCCATTTTTTATCATAAACCGATGAGTCGATGAGCGTAAACAGCGAATCGATATTTTCCTTGTAAGATGTGAATCCGTATTCATTCTTTATGTTGTCGAGAACCTGGTTTTTCATTACCATTTTAATGTAGGAGTCACTCCGGAGTTTTCTTTCATAGTCCTCTTTCACCTCTTCAAACGACGGAACCAGTTTATGATCCATCGATTTCATAATATGATACCCGTACGGGGAAAGAAAAGGTCTGGAGTAATCTCCCGAATCAAGAGCAAAACATGTATCCAGTATGGA
The DNA here is from genome assembly GCA_050049665.1 of Bacteroidales bacterium. Taxonomy (GTDB): domain Bacteria; phylum Bacteroidota; class Bacteroidia; order Bacteroidales; family UBA10428; genus UBA10428. Next base: position 863 of record JASFVU010000453.1, read on the forward strand.
CTCCGGAGAATTGGAAGAATTCAGCCATCCGATGTATCCTTTTCTTCTGGCGGACGCTTTATGTTCCGAATATTTTACGACAACCGAATCCCAACTGACACCCCGTGTCAACTCGGCGTATGCTTTTTCAATCTTTTTTCTTGCTGCTTCTTTCTCCAGGTCCGTTGCATTTCGCCGAACCAAAGTCATAATATGGGCAGCTTCAATATCACCCATATTTTTCCGCCGGCCATCCACAATGAAAAGGTGATATCCGTATTTGGTTCTTATGGGCATCGATACTTCTCCGACAGGAAGGCTGTAGGCAGCAACTTCAAACGGATAGACCATACGAAATGCCGAGAACCAACCGAGTTTTCCGCCTATCTTCTTTCTGGGGTCCGGCGAAACCTCATCGAGCACCTCATCGAATGTTTTACCCGATACTATCATATGCCTGATCTTCATAATGGAATCATACATGACAGCCGTATCTTTCGGCGGACTTTTATAGCTTATATTCAGCAACAGGTGCCTTCCTTTAATTTCTTCAAGTGATCTTTCGTAAGCCTTGACAACAAGAGAATCAATGATTTTGTCATCGTTGAAATAGGAGTCTGTCAATTGAATCGTGTAATTGTTCATTTCTTTAATGAATGAACTCATGGTATCGTACCCACGATTTTCAGCTTCAATCACTTTGAGTTTATAGTTAATGAACATGTCGAGGTACTCGTCGACAGATTTTTGATTATCTTCTGTGATGTTCTTGTTTTTGTTGTAAATTCTCAGAAATTCATCTTTGCTTATTTCTCTGTCGTCTATCTTAATTAAAGTCCGGGTATTTTCCTGGGATGATCCGATTTGAAATACTAAGAATGCCAAAAGAATTAGGAGATAGTGTTTCATGTGTGTACGAATTTATAGGTCAATGATATAAACGTTAACAAAATCAATATATTATCTGCTGTAATTGGGTGCCTCCCGGGTTATTGTAACGTCATGGGGGTGGCTTTCGATCATGCCTGAATTTGTAATACGCACAAATTTGGCTTTTCTGAGCGTTTCAATATTTTTGGCCCCGCAATAACCCATTCCTGCTCTCAGCCCGCCCATGAGTTGGTATACAATTTCAGATAAAGTTCCTTTGTAAGGTACCCTGGCAGCGATTCCTTCAGGTACCAGTTTTGATATTTCTTCCTCCGGGTCCTGAAAATAACGGTCACCGGAACCCAGTTGCATGGCTTCGATGGATCCCATGCCTCTGTAAGATTTGTATTTCCGTCCGTTATATATGATCGTCTCACCGGGGGATTCTTCCACTCCTGCAAAAAGTGATCCGGCCATAATGGAATGTGCACCGGAGGCAATAGCTTTGACAATGTCGCCCGAATACCGGATGCCTCCGTCAGCTATGATGGGAATTTTTTTGTCTTTTACAACATCTGCAACATTGGAAATAGCTGAAAGCTGAGGTACTCCGACACCGGCAATAACCCTGGTAGTACAAATGGAACCCGGTCCGATACCTACTTTTAATGCATCGGCACCTGCCTTAATGAGGTCATCGGCAGCTTCAGCGGTTGCAATATTTCCCACCACAACATCGATCCCGGGGAATTTCTTTTTCACGGCTTTCAGGATGGTTATTACCGGTTTGGAATGTCCGTGGGCCGTGTCTACGATCAGTGCATCCACATCGGCATTTACCAGAGCTTCCGCTCTCTCAATGGTATCATTGGCTGTTCCGATGGCGGCCGCCACCCTTAAACGTCCCTTGGGGTCCTTACATGCATTGGGACGGTCTTTTGCCTTGGTAATGTCTTTATATGTTATCAGACCGATCAGCTTGTTTTTGCCGTCCACAACAGGAAGCTTTTCTATTTTATGATGCTGGAGGATATCAGCGGCTTTTTCCAGATCGGTCTCCTGACTTGTTGTAATGATGTTTTCGGATGTCATCACCTCACTGATCTTCCTGTACATATCGGGTTCAAATCTCAGGTCCCGGTTCGTAACAATGCCGATCAACGAGTGAGAATCATCAACAACAGGTATCCCCCCGATCTTATATTCTTTCATCAGGTTCAAAGCATCGCCAACGGTTCGTTCCTTTTGTATGGTGATCGGATCATAGATCATCCCGTTTTCAGCACGCTTTACTGTTTTGATCTGCCTGACCTGATCTTCAACAGACATGTTTTTATGTATCACACCGATCCCTCCTTCACGCGCCATGGCAATGGCCATGGTGGCCTCGGTTACCGTATCCATGGCAGCGGATATAATGGGTGTATTAAGACTGATGTTTCTGCTGAACATCGTCTTCAGATCAACTTCTTTCGGTGCTACTTCGGAATAAGCCGGGACAAGCAGCACATCATCAAAGGTCAATCCTTCTTCCAATATTTTATTTGATATGATCGGCATTATATGTTTTTTTGCTGTTAAATTTTGCGAAATTACAAAAATTGAATGAATTAAAGTTTCCCCGATGGTTTCTCCGGAAAAATAAATTTCCGGAATTTTGAAGAAAAGTTTCATGATCGGTGAGCGGGGATATGTTCTGCAGGTCCTGTCGGAGTTCTAATACGGTC
>JASFVU010000454.1:0-3435 GCA_050049665.1 Bacteroidales bacterium
TGTCCTGCAGGTAGAAAAAATGGGTTATGGGGATACTGCTGAAATATTGACCGGCCTGAACCCTTACTTTTTCGTTTGCGCCGGATGTGAATTGTATTTCTTTTATTTTATGATCTTCTGCAACGATCTTATCGACAGAGGAACCCAAAAACAACTGCCCTCCGTTTTTCGAGATAGTATCACTCCATGCTTCGTACATCTGGCCGGCTCCTTTTACCGGATAATCGAACTGGTCAACCAGCGTTTTGATATTGTTCCTTTTCCCGAAATTAAATGAGTTCCTGACAACCTCGAACAAATTAAGTCCCTTGATCCGCTGGGCAGCCCATTCGGCACCTATTTCACTGCAGGGAATGCCCCAGACCTTTTCGGTATATGTTTTGAAAAACGTGTCGAAGAGTTTTTTCCCAAAACGGTTGCTGATCCAGTCTTCAAATGATCTGTCCTTTGAATTTATTTTGGTTTTTGCATAAGCAAAAGAAACAATGGCATGAGCAAGTTCGACAGGGCTTAGTTTTGTGATTACATCCCCTGCTTTTATAGGGTAATTGAAAAATTTATTCTTGTAATAAATTCGTGTCAGTCGGTCAACGGGAATAAAATCTTTTCCCAAAGTGTTGTGCCAGAGTTTATTGATCTCTTTGTTCTGTGTAAAAAACCTGTGCGGGCCGACATCAAACCGGTAATTATCTTTCTGAACGGTTCTTGACAATCCGCCGGGTATCGGATTTCGATCGATCAGTATGATGTCCTTTTTTCCCTGAGATACCAGTTCAAGAGCAGTAGCAAGTCCCGCAGGTCCTGCACCCAATATACAGCATTCGGTGCTGAGAGATTTCATATCCGGATAATTGGTTGAAGTGCAAAAGTAGTCAGAAATTTTAAACCCGTTTGCAAACAAAAAAGGCTGCCGGAAAAAAGCAACCTTTACAATAGAATAAAATAAGGCAGTTATTTTCTACGGATCTCATCCGAAACGGTCAGTCTTTTTCTTCCTTTGGATCTTCTTCTTGCCAGTACTTTCCTGCCGTTTTCACTTGACATACGTTCTCTGAATCCGTGCTTGTTCCGTTTTCTTCTTATTGATGGCTGAAATGTTCTTTTCATCTTCAGGGATTTTTACCTCTTTTCGTTTTCAGGTCTGCAAAGATAGAGTCTTTTTTTTAATACCAAAAACAATTTTTACGTGTTTACAATAAATGTAATTTTGCTGCGGTCTTTTAACCTGTATGTACAATATCCTTTATATAAAATGCAGTAAATCTGAAAATTTTAGTATAAAAGTATCTATTTTGCATGCTAAAATTGATTTGGCAAATGAATAAAACAATAATCGTTCTTGCCTGTATATTATTGACCTTATTGTCTTCCTGTAAAAGAAAAGCAGGTCGTCATAACGGGGATTGTACGGTTGATCTGCAGATTGACAGGTTCGAAAAAGATCTGTTTTCAATTGACATATACAGTCTGAAAGACAGCATTTTTTATCTGCAGCGGAAATATCCGGATTTTCTGCCGCTTTTTAACAATAAGATCATTGAGATAGGGGATATGAATCAGCCTCATTATGCCGATCGTCTGATCGCTTTTGTAACGGATTTTACCATTTATCATGTGAATCAACGGGTCAACGAAGTGTTTTTCGATTTTTCGGTGATTGAAAATAACCTGTCGGATGCTTTCGGAAGGTATGCCTGTTTTTTCCCGGACAGATCCGTTCCCAGGATCATTACCTGTATTACGGGATTTAATCAATCCATTGTGACTGCGGATAGTATGCTCGTATTGGGGCTGGATAAATACCTGGGAAGTGAAGATGAATTTTATAAGCTCATGTATCCCCCCATACCACAGTATATGCGTTATGTTATGCGGCCGGAGAAGGTCTCTTCCGATGCATTGTATGCCTGGCTGACCACTGAATTTGAATACAACGATAAAAAAGACGATCTGCTCTCGAATATTGTATTTAAAGGCAGGGCCATTTATCTTGTGAAAGAATTGATGCCTGATATTCCTGATACATTGCTCTGGGGTTTTACTCCCGGACAGCTTGAATTCTGCCATAGCAATGAGAAGGAAATGTGGGAATACCTTATCGGGCAGAAAAAATTGTTTGTAACGGATAAAATGGTGATCAGTCAGTACGTAGACGAAGGACCGTTCACAAAAGATTTTTCTCAGGATTCCCCGGGGAGGACAGGAGTATGGCTGGGATCCCGGATCGTGTTATCCTACATGAAAAATAACAGGGATGTTACCTTCTCCGACCTGATGAATGAGACGGATTATTTAAAGATACTGAACTTATCGAAATACGATCCGTAGTGACGTGTCACACTTAATCTTGAGAGATGAAAGTCAATCAATGGTATGAATCCTCAGGGTAAAACCCTGAACCCAAAATTCCGATGCAGAGCATCGGGGTATTAAACCACATAATGCCGATACGCTTCGCTATCGGGATTAGTTCAACTAACAAATTTCAGAAACAGCCTGTCCCGCAAAAGGCGGGAGAGTGCACTGAAATTTGAGTTTCACTGAATAATTGTAAAGTATTACCAACCATCGTATCCGTCATTCTACTGTTGACTTAACAATAGTATTAAATTATGGGGAAATACTAAAATAATTAGTATTTTTACTAATAAAATTAGCAAACCCCATGAACGACAAAGTTATTGAAAAGCTTAAAATTCTTTCCGGTTCGGCAAGGTATGATGTTTCCTGTGCTTCAAGCGGAACGAGGCGCACCAATAACGGGAAGGGACTGGGCAATGCGGCGGCCTGGGGGATCTGTCACAGTTTTACGGAGGACGGAAGGTGTATTGCTTTGTTAAAGGTCATGCTGACCAATCATTGTATTTACGATTGTGCATATTGCATAAGCCGCAGAAGCAATGATGTAAAACGTGCAACCTTTACGGTCAGAGAACTTACCGATATAACAATCGGTTTTTACAGACGCAACTACATCGAAGGATTATTTCTGAGTTCCGGTGTACTTAAAAATCCCGACTATACCATGGAACGGATGGTCAGGGTTGCAAGGGATCTGAGGTTACAGCACAGGTACAACGGTTATATCCATCTGAAAACCATACCTGGCGCCGGTGAAGAACAGATCCGGCAGGCGGGATTGTATGCTGACCGGCTGAGCGTGAACATGGAGATCGCGACCGAGAAAAACCTGAAATACCTGGCACCCGATAAAAATTACAAAAGCATCATGACCCCCATGGAACTGATCCACGATAAAATTGCAGAGTATAAATCAGAAAGAAAGCGGTTCCGGAATACCCCGCGATTTACTCCTGCCGGACAAAGTACACAACTTATCATAGGGGCCACTGACGATTCCGACCTGAATGTGCTGAACCTTTCTGCCAGGCTATACAACGAACAAAAGCTCAAACGGGTATACTATTCGGGCTA
>JASFVU010000455.1:0-3429 GCA_050049665.1 Bacteroidales bacterium
TTTCCCGTCTTCTCCTTTCCAGATGGGCAACCCCCACTTTTCAAACAGGTGTACCGTCGAATCTACGTGGCGCGCAATATTGGCTACCAAATCGTCTCGTGCGATACCCATAAGGTCTGTTTTCACATAGTTAACATAATCTTCAACCGTGTTTTTCCCGTCTTTGAGTCCTAGGTAAAGGTTAATTGCGGAAAGGCCCATGGCAACGGCTCCACTGCGCTCCATGGCAGCTTTGTCTACAACAGTAACCTTCATATTGTTTTGCTTTGCCCAGTGGGCGGCTTCAAAAGCTGCTCCGCAGGCTGCCATTCCACCGCCAAGAATCAGCAGGTCGGTTTCTATATTGATTGTTTCAAAGTTTTCAATATTCATTTTCTGATGAATTAAAAATTAATAATGAAAAATTAAAAATGAGATCAAGAATAAATTATTCATTCTTAATTATTCATTATTCATTACTATAAAGGTTCGTTCCAATTGAATCCGGTTCCGTTCTTAAGAGAGGGTTATTCAGATCATCTGTTCCTGTTGAAAATCCTGCATCGGGGACAGCACTTCCTTCGGGGGTTGTGCGAATGGGGAACTTAAACCGTTTGATGGTTTTGTTCCTGAACCTGACAGCCCACATAATGGCATCGGTACTGCGCATAGGCTGCACGACGGCTCCCAAAGGCATGAAATCGGCATATCCCCTTATCTCTATAGCCTGTGTGGGACAGATCTTTACGCAACTGTAGCATTCCCAGCACATCTCCACTGCACGATTGTAAGCCTTGTTCTTTTCTTTATCGAGCACCATCAGATCGTTTGGGCATATATATTGACAGGCCGTTCGATCAAGGGCTTTACATCCGTCACATTTTTCATTGATCACAAAACTTGGCATGGTAACAAAGAATTTCGGGTTAATGCACAAACATAATAAAATAATCAAATGCCGATCACTGTAAGTGGCTATAAGACAGAAACAACTATCATTTATCAAATGTAACAACCTGAATATTAAGACTATATTTTTTTTTCTTGTTTAAAACTTATACTAATTTATACTCAGTTTACGCAAACTGGCTAATGCGTCAAAAAATATTTATATTTATGAACAAAATCAAGTCGCAGCGCTAAGCTGCGATAAACCAAATAAAAATGAGAAAAATAGTCAATATCATCCTGTTAGCGGTTTGTTTCCTTTGTATCAGATGTACAAAAGAAACACTTGCTGAAGATGGGTATCGTCTTTGGCTGCGCTACAATAAAATTGAACAAGATGCGGAACGCCAAATTTACAGGGATATCATAAAGTCCGTTGCCATTCATGGAGAATCCCCGACGATGTATGTTGCCCGCGAAGAGTTGCTGTCCGGATTATCGGGTTTGCTTGGAGATGCTGTTCCCGAAAACGAAGATATACAGGACGGGACACTCCTAATTGGCACACCGGAAAATTCAGAGGTTATCGGAGATCTTTTGGCAGATAAGGTCCTTGAAGATATAGGTAGCGAGGGATTCCTTATCTTCTCAGCGGTATTTAACAACAGCAAGCTGACCGTCATCACAGCAAATACGGATATGGGAGTCTTGTACGGAGTATTTCATTTCCTGCATCTGATCCAGACAAGGCAACCGGTTTCCGACCCGGATATCAGGCGATCGCCGGCGATACAATACCGCCTTCTGAATCACTGGGATAACCTCAACGGAACTGTGGAAAGAGGTTATGCCGGATCATCACTCTGGAAATGGAACGAATTACCCGATGTCATTGATCCAAGGTATAAAGATTATGCAAGGGCTAATGCATCCATAGGCATTAACGGCACAGTCCTTACCAATGTCAATGCCAATGCCCGGGTACTTACCTCCGAATACCTTGAGAAAGTTGCTGCCCTGGCAAATGTTTTCAGACCTTACGGACTCAAAGTATACCTTACAGCCCGTTTTAGTGCACCTATAGAGATCGGAGGATTAAACACGGCAGATCCGCTGGATGAAAAGGTAGTGGAATGGTGGAACAGCAAAGCGGCTGAGATCTATTCATACATCCCTGACTTTGGCGGTTTTCTTGTCAAAGCAAACTCGGAAGGGCAGCCCGGCCCCCAAAACTACAACCGTTCCCATTCCGAAGGGGCGAACCTCCTTGCCAGAGCTGTCAAACCATATGGAGGCATTGTGATGTGGAGGGCTTTTGTCTATTCCAACGAAGAGCCGGAAGACAGGGCAAAACAGGCATACAATGAGTTTAAACCGCTGGACGGACAGTTTGAAGAGAATGTGATGATACAGGTAAAGAACGGGCCCATTGATTTCCAACCCCGTGAAGCCTTTCATCCTTTGTTTGGTGCAATGAAGTATACACCAACCATGATGGAATTTCAGGTTACACAGGAATACCTCGGGCAGGAAAAGCACCTTACCTATCTCGCCCCGTTGTATGAAGAATGCCTGAAATCAGATACTTATGCCAAAGGGAAAGGTTCGGAAGTATTTAAAGTCATTGACGGCACACTTTACGATTATGGAGTTACAGGGATTGCCGGCGTATCGAACATCGGTGACGACAAAAACTGGACCGGTCACCCCATGGCACAGTCGAACTGGTATGCACTTGGCAGACTGGCATGGGATCCGGAGACCGCTTCCGGGGAGATTGCCGAAGATTGGATCCGCATGACCTATTCAAACCGACAGGAAGTGATCGATACCATGAAGGCCGTCATGATGATTTCCCGTGAAGCAGGTGTAAATTACAGAACACCCCTGGGTCTGCACCATCAGATGGCATGGCACCATCATTACGGACCGGGACCCTGGATCAAGGACAAACCGCGTGCCGACTGGACTTCTGCCTACTATCACAGGGCAGATGAAAAGGGAATAGGATTTGACAGGACAGCCACAGGAAGCAATGCGGTAAGCCAGTATTTTTCGCCCCTGGACAGTATATTCGGGAACATTGAGACTTGTCCGGAAAAATACCTTCTTTGGTTTCACCATGTAGCATGGGATCGCAAGCTGAAGTCGGGAAATACATTGTGGGAAGAATTATGCCTTCGATATTATATCGGTATTGATGAGGTGAGATGGATGCAAAAGAAATGGAACAGCCTTGAAGGCAAAATAGATGAAGAACGATTCAAAGACGTTCAGTCGCGCCTTGAAATCCAGTTGAACGATGCAACTGTATGGAGGGATGCCTGCCTGCTTTATTATCAGACATTTTCAGGGATGGCCATCCCTGACCAGTATGAACAGCCAAAAAAACCATTAAAGTATTATATGAAAAAAGAATAACAGGGACACTACCATCGGGATTCCCTGCTCTCAAAATCGTCAAACAGATCATCGAGATACCGTATTCTCACTTCTGTCCACAATTCTATGTATTCAAGTTCCTGCTCCAGATCGAGGTTCATCTCGTGCCATCTGTTCTTT
>JASFVU010000035.1:0-10687 GCA_050049665.1 Bacteroidales bacterium
CATTATTTGACATACAACCTAATTGCTGATCCAAAGGTTTTGTATAAACACATAACTATTCCCAATAAATTATTGGAATTTTATTCAGATGTAAACAGGGAACCAAATATTGATTATGCCAAAACCGGAACCTTGAGATCGATTACATACCCTACAAAAGGCAAATCTGAATACAGTTATGAATTGAACACGTATTCAAATTTCTATTGTGAAAATGCGTGGACTACCACTCCATTCAATTCTGCTATTTATGATAATAATTCTCCGGGTTCTCCTGGTCCGGCACAATTGCCATTTGATGTAAATGGTGATCCTGGTGATATAATAATGGTTGATTTTGATATTAATTTTTCCTACGGCTTTTATCCCGACCTTTTAGTAATTCCACCTACAGGAGGTGAGGACAATCATGTGAAAGTATGGAACGTAAATGATCCAGGCACCTTGATTATTGAAAAATATATGACATATGCCATGAGGGATGACAGGGAAAAACGTAAGATCTTTGAAAGCGTACCATTACAACCGGGTTCTTATATTCTTCAGGTGAGTCTATGGGATGGATATGGCGATCAATCTGGTTCCGGAGGACAGCCGGGACCATATTACAATACCAGTTGTATGGTTTCTTATGTTAAAAATATTGAACCGTTAGATGAATTGCCAGGAGCAGGTATTCGGGTTTCACAAATTATTTTATCTCCCGAAGACGCAACATCACCATCGATTACTAAAACATTTGCCTATACCGGCGGAAAATTAATGTCGCCCCTATTCTTTTATAGAACTACTCCAACCCCTCCAATACCATTTGGTAGTTATTCAAATCTTGCTGAACCAGATGGATGGGCAACAGATTTTGGTGACTTTCAGCAGATTAAAACTTCGCCTGCATCACCTATGTCTGGTTCGGCCCAGGGTAGTTATATTGGTTACTCAAAAGTAGAGATTTCTGAAAATGGCAATGGCAGAACAGTTCTCGAGTTTCATAATACAGAAGATATCAGCCCGACAGGAATATACGATACAGACAAGAAGATTCACCCATTTCTTCCAAATGTATCTGATCATATGAATGGAAAGTTGAAGGTAAAAAGTCTCTATGACAATTCAGATACAAAAGTACAAACTCAGAGTTTTGAATATGTATATAGTCATGACCATGATGAAACATTATACAGAACAGGTACATGGGGGATGTCTGATCAAATTGTAGATGTCTATAATGGATTGGCTGATTCACCTCCATATAATTACGGTAAAATGGTGTTTAACTATTTTGGTGAACGTGATCCGGCAGGACAAGAAGGTACGTATATATGGTTTTATCCTCATCTGGCATATAAAACTTATCTGATTGAGAAGACAACAACCAAGCACCTCGGGAATGGTGATGCGAGTCAGACAACATATTTTACACACAATAAAGAAGGGAACATATCCAGGACACGAACCATCCAGAGTGACGGAACAGCCCTTGATCAGTATACGCTATATCCTTCGGATTATTCAGAATCCGTAACGAATTTTATTGATGATTTAAGAGATGCACATATTATTGACCTTCCTATAGAGCAGTATACTGTTAAAGACAGTGCTTATTATATTGATGGTACGATAACCACCTATAAGACCGGTGAAGATCTGGCTCTTCCGGACATTGTATATAAACTGGAAGCCGTAAATTCACAAGAGCCGTTTCAACCGTCTAATTTTGAAAATGGCTTTGATATAGCAAGCAAATACAAACCCGAAGTTTATTATGAAAATTATGATGAAAATGGAAACCTCCTCCAGTACCATCAGTCAGACAACATACCGGTAAGCTTTATCTGGGGCTACAACAATACACTTCCGATAGCCAAGGCAGAAAACGCAGAATGTGATGAGATCCTGCACGAGAGTTTTGAGAGCTCCATGTTTTCCGCCTACCAGAGTCCCAGTAATCCGAAGACGGGTCGTTATTCGTACGGTTACCCGTATGATGTGGAGTTACCAAGTCCGGGCGAGTATCTTCTTACCTATTGGCAGAGAGAATCCTTAGAACAGGACTGGGAGTTGGTAAAGCAAACAATCACGAGTGACGTAACCATAAATTCCGGCAGTATACAAATAGACGAAGTACGACTGTACCCGGCAGACGCCCGGATGACCACCTACACCTACGATCCGCTGGTAGGGGTTACATCGATAACGGATGAGCGGAACGTTACAACCTATTACGAATACGATGATTTTAACCGCTTAAAATATATAAAAGATTTTGAAGGGAATATCCTGAAGCGGTATGAATACAACTATGCAGATGATTAGAGGAACTGGTTTTTTCAATGAAACGATGCCATGCATCATAACAAAGGAAAAAATACTATAGACACCAATATGATAATAACAGAAGGGACCACCCCTTCATATAAACCCGGAAGACTATGAAAAGGATACCCGTAGCCCTGTTTCTGACAATGGCTGTAAGTACCGGCCTGTTTGCCCAGAAATATAACCTTTCAGCCGAGCCTGTACGCGATTCGGTGGTCATTGAATATTATTTTTGTTTTGCCAGCACATGGGACGACACCACCTTTTTCACGAACATTTTTTACCGCTACCAGGATACCCTCAGCAAAAAAGGCATACTGGAAAAAGACTGGGACAAGTACATCAAACAGGACATGCGGCTTAAAAAATACAAAGGCTTTGTCAAGGGCCCGTATTACGACTCGGTCTTTGCCGGTATAAACAGGGAAAAATGGATAAAAGAACGGCCCGATACCATTCCCCTTAAGGAAATACACTACGTTGCCGGTCCGGAAGAAAAACCGGTCAGGAGACAAGGATTACGGGTTGCGCAAACCAAAAAATGAAATACAAACTTAACACAGTCCTATTATGAGAACTTACAGACTGCTTTTATTTTTATCCGCAATCATTTTCCAGCCGGTTCATCATGCACTCGCTGCCGATCCTTACCTGTCGGCCAGCACCATGATGTACCTCTCATCCGAGACACCGTCTCAGCCGGGCCCCATTTCCGGATACAGCAGGCCATGTCCTGGCAGTATACAGACCTATAGCATTGCTTCGGTACCCCTGGCCAGCGATTATATATGGTATCTTCCGGGAGGGATGACAATACTTGACGATAACAATACCTCCATAGAAGTAAGAATAGGCAGCAGTTGCAGCGGGACCTTATCGGTAAGGGCAGTAGGAAATGACAACACCTTAAGCCCTTCGCGCAGCAAAACCATATACCAGGGGACACTGAATGCCAGCCTGGATGCCGACAGCTACCTGGGGAGCAGTACGATCCTGATAAACGGCGAGCAGCATTATGAAATAGCCAATGACAACGATGAATTGGAAATTCATTTAAGTTCGAGTTTTAGCGGTACGGCTAATGTATGGAATAATGCCGGCTGGATTATTTCCGAGGGAAATATTACATCATCCACACCCATTATATATATTGATTATAACGGAAATACAGGTACGACGGACCGCACGGGAAGGATCATGTTCGGGGATGAAGACGGCACCCCGGCCGATAATATCTACGTTGTTCAAAAGGCTCCCTACGTCAACACGACCCCGGACCCGAACACCTACCTGTATACCTCAACCGTCATGGATCAGACAGAGTATCACCTCAGCAGGGAAGGAGGGACCTTTAAGGTCGATGTAGGCTCGAACTCCGCATGGGAGGTTTCGTCCGTTCCTTCATGGATGACAGTGGCTTCAGGAGGCAGCGGGGGAAGTGACGGCGATGAGCTTCAGCTGAGCTATGCGCCAAGTGAAGTCAACCCGGCCGGTACATTATACGGAAATATTGTTTTCAGCAGTGGTTCTCAAACGGTCGGTACGGTCAAGGTAGAACAGGAAAAATACCTGTTTTATTCAACGGCACAAAGTTCAGGCTATATCCGGAAGATCACGGAAGGGGCCGACACGGTTTACGTGGTAAGTGACCAGGGAGGGACTTTCCAGGTGGGCCTGACACTGAACAATATGTCGGGCGATGTAAACTATTCAGGCAACTGGCTGCATGGCCCCGCCGGATTTACAGAAACGACAGGCATCCTGTCCGTTGAATACGACGGGATGTCACAGGAACTGGGTTACCGGTACGCAGCCATAACCCTGGTATCGGATGATTTCCCCGAAGTCACAAAAGTGTTCGTCCTAAAACAGGTAGCCCAGTTACCGGAGAGAAAATGTATCGGTCCCGATGAGGATCACAATTATATCTATACAATGACCCCCCGGATCAGGATAGATGAAACGACCATCGAAGAGGTACGCATATCCCAGAGTGTGGCAGAGAGCTATGTCGTAGGCGATTTCATTGACGAGATAGTGTATTACGACGGACTGGGAAGGCCCGAACAGGAGCTTTATTCCTGGGCTGCCCCTGATTACCGGGACATAGTCAGGCCCCGTGTATACGACGAATACGGCCGGGAAGCCATCGGTTACCTGGCCTTTAACACACTGGTTTCCAATCATGAGGCCCATGTATCCAATGCGGTCACACGTCAGCAGGAATTCTACACCGGGCTGTACGGTTCACAGGACGGGAGCAAGGCTTACACCGAGACCCTGTACGACTATTCACCGCTAAACCGGGTAACCGAGGTATGTGCACCGGGAGCAGCGTGGGATAAACAATCAGACGGGTATTATTACAGCAAGGTACTTAACAATTATCCGATTACCTATACAGGCCATACGAACAAAACCCTGTACAAGACAAACGAAGCAGCGGTTACCGGTTGCTGGCGATATGAAGGTTCATCTGTCGAAAATGTCACCTACCCGGCAGGATCGCTGTACATAGTTGAGAGCATGGACGGGAACTGGACACAGGAAGCGGCAGATAACAAGGGCCACAGGACCAGGGAATACACCGACAAACAGGGAAAAGTTGTCCTGAAAGAAACACAACTGGATGACGGCAGCGGCACATGGCTGAAGACCAGGTATGTGTATGATGAATTCGACCTTCTGCGGTGTGTGGTTCCGCCCAAGGCCACAAGCCATACCGACACGGAACTGTGTTATTATTATACATACGATGAAAGAAAACGCATGACAGGGAAAAGACTGCCCGGCGCGGACTGGGTGTACATGGCATACGACCGGCGGGACCGGCTGGTGGCAACCCAGGATGGGAATATGCGGCATACTTCCGGCTTATCCGACGATGAATGGCTGTTTACGTTTTACGATGAACAGAACCGTCCGGTCATGACCGCCCAAAGGATCTGTCCTGTTGAGCAATCAACTCTTCAGACAGAAGTAAACGGGTATTCCGAAAGCCAGATGAATACCACATTCAGTACTTACGGCAGCCTGTACCATTATGACAACTCCGGGCTGCGGGCCAGCTACGGGATCGTAACGGCCGATGTGCTTACAGTTACCTATTACGGGGAATACGATGATTATGATGACAATGATCCCGGCAATGAATACAGGCTGCTGCAGCCGGCCACGGGAGACCTTGGCGATTTTCTTTACGATCGGTTCGTGCTAACCGGTACCGACCGGGTAAAAGGACTGGTGACCATGGCCCTGACACGCGACCTGGACAACTGGGAGATGTACCGTACGGTGAACTATTATGATGTACGCGGCAGGGTGATCCAGACGGTATCGGACATACATACCGGAGGAACGGACCGGGTAAGTACCCTGTACAACGACATTACCGGTGAGGTTCTGGCCACGGTCCATGAGCAAAGCCCTGACGGGGTATCCGTAACAGTGGAAGGCCAGCGGTTCGTTTATGACCATACGGGCCGTCTGCTGCAGGCCTGGCACCAGGTAGCCGGATACGGAGAAGTGCTGCTGGCCAGGAACACCTACGATGACCTGGGGCGGCTGAAACAGAAAGAACTGCATACATTGGCGACCTCCGGAGGAATAGGTACCCCGGCCCGGACAACGGATTATACCTACAACATCCGTGGGTGGTTAACGGGCATTAACGATTTATCGACTCCGGGAAGCGATTTGTTTGCTATGGAGCTCATGTACGAAAAGAATGAAGGAGCATTGTCCGGGATCAGCACATATTATCCACCTTATAAAAAACAATACAACGGGAACATAGCTGCTATGGCTGTTGTTTGTACAAACAATAATAAATCAGGGTATTGTTTTCAGTACGACGGACTGAACCGCCTGACCGATGCTGTGGGGGTGAAAGAATACCCGGGATACTGGGCCACGGGAGGTGGCTATAGCGCCTTCTATGAATATGATGCGAACGGGAACATTACCGGCCTGAGCCGTCAGAATGGCGCCGGGGGTCTGATCGATGACCTGGATTACACTTACATGAACAGCGGGAACAGCAACCGGTTGCGCGAGGTTGAAGATTTAACAAGTAATACCAATGGATTTTTTGATCAGGGCAACCAGGGGTATACAGATTACCAGTACGATGCCAACGGGAATATGACAGAGGATTACAACAAAGACATCACAGCGATCACCTACAATTACCTGAACCTGCCGGAAACGATCACCAGAAACACACAAACCATCAGCTATGCCTACGATGCAGTGGGAACAAAGCTGAAAAACATCACGGAAAGCGGGGATTGTATCGATTATGTTGGTAATTTCGTATACAGGAACGATACATTGATCTACATCATGACAGCGGAAGGCAAGGTCGATTTCTTTACGGACGGGAGCCGGCGGTACGAATACCATGTGAAGGACCACCTGGGCAACACGCGTGTGGCGTTTTACGGAGATGCTCCTTCCACGGCAACGCAAACGAATAATTACTACCCGTTCGGGCTGCTGTCTTACCAGACAGCGGTCAGCAACACGAATAAGTACCTGTATAACGGAAAAGAACTTCAGGAAGGAACGGATTGGTATGATTACGGGGCCAGAATGTATGACCCGGCGTTGGGGAGATTTCATACACAAGACAGGTTTGCTGAAAAATATTTAGATTGGACACCGTACCAATATGCAGGGAATAATCCAATATTGTTTATTGATGTTAATGGAGACTCTTTGAATGTTGCACAATTGAGAGATTACGATTCTGACGCAAACAGTGCACTTAATTCTGATTTACAAGCAAAAACTGGATTAACATTGACTGCTGATGCTAATGGCAATGTCACATATGCAACAAATGAGAAAGGCAAGGCAATAGTATCCAGGGATGAAAATGGAAAAAAAATTGGCAGTAGAGCAGCAAGAAAATCATTAACAAAGATAATTGACTCAGATGCTACCATATCTGTTGGAGGGACAACTGGACTAACAAAAACAGATATGGACGGAGCAGACCCTAATTTAATATTATTTAATCCACAACAAACACAGGATGCAATGAACAATACATCCAGCGATATGAATAGCACAACAAATGGGTATGCATTAACCTTCTTCCATGAAGTAGGGCATACAGCTTACGGAGGTGCAGGGCAAGACCCTCCGTTTGTGCCAGGACAAGATTCATATACTATGCCAGGGCGACAAGAAAGGCTACCAAACAGAATTAGAAGACAAATGGGTAGTGATTATGGGCGAAGGTCTTCATATACTTCTTATTATGTTGGTGGTGGAAAAACTAATTATTTTCCATGGAGCCGAAAATCGCTAAGGCAATTACAAGCTGGTAATGTACCAACACAGAAATATATTCTTCAACCACTTGGACAATAGTAGAAAATGAGGTATATAATTATAGCAATATTTATATTAGGATTAAATAGTGTGGCTTTTAGCCAGTCTGAGAATGTAATTTACAAGAAAGTTATTGATGAATATGTGCTAAAGAACAGA
The DNA here is from genome assembly GCA_050049665.1 of Bacteroidales bacterium. GTDB lineage: Bacteria > Bacteroidota > Bacteroidia > Bacteroidales > UBA10428 > UBA10428. The sequence continues at coordinate 7,816 of JASFVU010000035.1, forward strand.
CAACCTAATAGCAATTATTCTAGCATAACATTAATTGTACTTGAAAAACCAAATTACATGCGAAAACTTGAGGTTAATGAATTTTCAAGATTTAAAGGAAAGTACAAAAAGCTTGATGAAGGAACATTTACAGATTTTGTAGCAAAGAATAAAGAAGGCTTGCATATGGGAAGTGACAAATATCCTGACATTACTATTGTAATGGTTAATCAAGAACAAAGTAAAAATAGAAAAGAACTTTTAAAGACATACCCAAATTGGAATAGGTCGGTCTTGGAGTTTTCTAATATTGGTTTTAATAAGGAAAAAGACCAAGCATTTGTATATTATGGTTTTGATTCAGGGCCAGGAGTTGGAGGAGGAATTTACATTGTGTTTGAAAAGAAAAGAAAGAAGTGGAAACGTAAGGCTACCATCCCCGCTTGGGCAGCATAATTATGATAAAATCATATAAAAAGGCACGGCAAGTCCGGGCTTTTTTATTATAATGCAGCCACATTTTTATTAAAGAAATCCTTAAACTTTTTATTGGTTAGCATCTTGTCGATAAGCTTAAAAATGGTCTGCTTGTCGTCATCGTCAAGCTGCCCAATAAGGTTCATTTGTTCAACGCTGGTTTTGTCCTGGATAGTAACCTCTTTCGGTATATCGCCTTCAAAGTTTACAATCTGGTCAATGGACACATTAAAAAGTTCGGCCATTTTTTGAAGCTCCTTTACAGTTACTTCACGAGTGCCTTTTTCGATTTTACTGTAAGTAGATTTATCCACACCAATATGGGTGGCAACCTGCTTTTGAAGAAAGTTCTTTTCTTCCCGTGCTGATTCTGTCGCAAAATCAAAAAAACCTTTCCCAATATTGGGAAATTGCTTCAAAAGAAAGGATATATAAACTACTCCTGGATTGTAATATTTGGCTGGGATAAAATGGAAGCAAAATTGTATGGGAATATAAGACCAGACCAAAATGAAGAAGGATTTATTTATTTGTATCTTACTATATAATTATACTGGATTTAATTCATTGCAGTCACGGCAACTTAAGTTTATTTCCTTACGTTTTTTGGCAGCCTGGAGAAGAGCCGGTTTATACATATCCTTATTTGGAAGGGTTCCATTAAATACTTCAGTTGGTGTTAAGCCATACAATGATGAGTGAGGTTTGTTGTTATATTGACTGACGGCACAATTAAGATATTTAACTGTTTGGTAGATATCCTCAAGCTTTGTATTGAATAGAAAATCATATTTTATACGTTTGTTTACAGCTTCCACCATGCTGTTTGAGAATCTGATATCTGTTTGGGCAACCAGTTTCTGAATATTACTATCATAGTTGTCAACAAATACATCGACAGGTCCCTTATTCTCTGATCCACCATCACATATTAGATCAACGTGCGGATTTATATTCTTTAGTTTATACTTTTCATATGCTTCTGAAATATTCTGGAAGGTGATTTTTGCAGAATACTCAAGAGATGCTTTCCAGTTGAGTATGAACCTGGAATAATTATCAACAAGAAAGTAGAGATAAACTCTTGAATGATTTACAGGTCGATATATTGTTACATCCATATGAAGAATTTTTTTTGGTGCTTCAGCCCTGATTCCTGTATCGTATTTTTTCTTTTCCGGACGACTTCTCTGCAATTGGAATAGGTTAACATATTTATAAAAAGTAGTTTTGCTAAAGAAAGCTGCCCGATCCCTAAGTATTTGATAAAAAACTGAAGTTACACTCCAATGACGGTATTGAGGGTTTTTAAGGTATTTTTTAATTAATCCAACTTCTTTCGTAGTTAACTGATTATGATAAACTTTCCTGCAAAGACTAGGAGGTAATATTTTGCATTGCACTTTCTTTTTCCAGGCATAATACTGCTGACAGGAAATACCGAAAGCATTTACAGCACGGTTAAAACTTACTGTATCTTTAATCTGATCGATAGTTTTGATGACAAGGTCTTTGGACTGATGAAGGATCTTTCTTTTATTTTTTACCTGATCAAATAGTTTTACATAGGAGCAATAAACATAATAAACCGCTTTGGCAATTTGAAGAAGAGATTTTCTTGTAAGGAAATCTTTTATCATCTGTAGGTTTTGCTCTGAGTCAGATACATGTTCTGATCCAAAAAGCAATGAGAGATCTTTATTTTTCCAATTATGTAAGGTACTTGAGGGAATTTGTTTTACCAGATTTGTATCTAAAATACCGAGCTTATACTGAATAGTAATATCAGTGTGATAGGATCTTTTCATATATGTGAGAGTGAAAATCTTGATGTACGAACTATCCGGAATAAAGTTGTATTTACTTTTTAGAAGCTTTAGAAAAGATTATTTTTGAAACAACAAGTTCTTTGAACACCTGTTTTGAAAGTTGTAAGCAGCTGGTTGAACATCAAAAAACTCACGTAAGTTGGTATGATTATGGGGTCAAGTAAGCAACCTAACAAGCCAAAAGCTAATAACCCAACTGCCAACAACCTACTCATTAACCAGTTCATTCACTGCATTTACCAGAAACAGGTAGCCGGCACCTCCGTTTATAACGTATTCATTTTCTCCCCACAGGAAAGGCCAGTCTTCCTTGTTTTCCGGGAAATCCGGTTTAATGATCAGCACCCCGGGCACTACACCGCCGGCAATGAAGGAAAAGTCGGCCCTGTTATTGCCATAAGCTACTGTTTTGGAGTGTGTGCCCGCCCCTGAAACAAATGAGATATCCGAACCCGGATGACATCCGAAGATATAATGCAGGCCTTTGTATACGTCTTCAGGCTCCATGATACCGGGGAAAGCTTTGTACAGGTAATAATTGGTTATGCCAAAATACATCGCCAGTCCGCTGCCTCCCCAGCCCCCAG
>JASFVU010000456.1:0-3420 GCA_050049665.1 Bacteroidales bacterium
GCAGTTTGCGAAAGCTCTTTCACACAACGAGGCCCGGATACTGATCTGGGAACGGGGAGCAGGGTATACACTGGCTTCTGGCAGCTCATCATGTGCTGCATCTTCCGTTCTGGTGAAGCGGGGATTAACCGGTGGTGACCTGACAATGAAAATGCAGGGCGGGGAGTTGAACATACAAATTGACAAAGAGTGGAACATTCGAATGACTGGGGAAGTCAGGGAGATCGTAAGAGGGATATTGAGCAAAGAACTGTTGCCTGATCTTCAATTGCCACTTTAAAACCAATCAGGTCATGAGAATCGGGTTTGATGCAAAACGTGCTTTTTATAACCGAAGCGGTTTGGGGAATTACAGCCGGGATATGATCCGTTCGTTGCATCGGTTTTATCCTGATAATGATTATTTGCTCTATACACCGAAAATTAAAAACAGCATTCGGTTCATTGACGAAACGAAAGTAAGGATTATTTTTCCCGAAAAAGCAAATAACCGGATATCCCAAAGTTACTGGCGTTCATACCGTCTGCCTGATCGGATCCTGAAAGATCAGGTTGATATTTATCACGGTCTGAGCAATGAACTTCCGAAGAAATTGCATGAAACAGGGGTAAAATCAGTGGTTACCATACACGATCTTATTTTTATCCGGCACCCCGAATGGTATCCTTTCATTGACCGGATGATCTACAAAAAGAAATTTCTTTATAGCAGCCGGATAGCTGATGTTATAGTAGCTATCAGTCAGCAGACGAAAAATGATCTGGTCGAGTTTTTTCATATGGATGAGAAGAAGATAGAAGTTATTTACCAGGGTTGTAACGATCTTTTTAAACATGCCCTGAATGATGCAGAAAAACAGAAGGTAAAAGAAAAATGGAAGTTGCCGGAGGAGTACATCTTGTATGTCGGAACGATTGAGAAAAGAAAAAACCTGCTGTCCATAGTAAAAGCGATGCATCAGGGACGAATTTCGATTCCGCTTGTTGTCGTCGGAAAGCAGACAGATTATTACAAAAGGGTAAAGACCTATATCGATAAACATTTGATCAAAAACATTCATTTTTTAAAAGAAGTATCGGCACATGATCTGCCGGGCATTTACCAGATGGCAAGTTTGTTCGTATACCCTTCTGTTTTTGAGGGTTTCGGGATCCCCATTCTTGAAGCGCTTTATTCCCGAGTACCTGTGATCACTTCCAAAGGCGGTTGTTTCAGTGAGGCAGGAGGTGACTCATCATTGTATGTTAACCCTGTCGATACGGATGAGATGATCCATACCATACAACGTGTTCTTGATGATAAAGAACTCAGAGAAAGGATGTCAGTCAATGGATATGAACATGCCCTGCAATTTGCGAATGAACATGTAGCAGAAAAATACATGGAACTGTATGACAGGTTACTCAATGGATAACGATCTCGGATCTGCTGTGGAGGTTTTGTCCCGCGGAGGATTGATCCTGTATCCGACGGATACGGTCTGGGGTATCGGATGTGACGCGACCAACCCGGAAGCAGTTGAAACAATATATACTTTGAAAAGAAGGGAAGATGCAAAATCCATGCTGATCCTGGTCGATACTGAAGTACGGCTGCAGCAATATGTTCAGGAAATTCCGGAAATCGCACGGGAACTTATAGAGGTATCTGACAGGCCCCTGACCCTGATATATCCGAACGCGAAAAATCTGGCCCGGAACCTGATCGCCGAAGACGGGAGCATAGGAATACGCATTCCAAAAGATGAATTTTGCATAAGGCTGATTAAGGCCTTCAGGAGGCCGGTTGTTTCCACTTCGGCAAATCTGTCCGGTGAAAAACCCCCGGATATTTTTGAAGGTATTTCCCGGGAGATCAGAGACGGAGTAGATTATGTGGTCTCCTGGAGGCAAGAGGATCCGGTTCCAGGGAAACCTTCTTCCATTATCAAACTTCAGACGAACGGGGTGTTTTCCATTCTCCGGCATTAACCCCGTTTCCTGAGTCTTCATGTTGACAATAATCTTTTCAACGGTTTTTACTGAGCAGAGCAGAATGCCGGAAGGGCGAAAGCTTTTTTTGCAAAGCCCGGTTAAACCGTTATTAAATACAGGGTATTTATGTTCGGTTCCGGTTATGCCGTCCTGAAACTCAAAAATTTCCGCAAACGTTTTCAATGCCGTGTTTTGAGTGGATACAGAACCCAAAAAGTTTGTAAACTACCTGAAATCAGCCGGATAATTTGAATATTCGGAATTCTGATATGATAAATATCACAAAACCGTTTTCTGTCAGACCTTTCAAATTGGATTGTTTCATAGAAATGGGAGAAAATACACGTACATATGCATTTTTCCGCAATCGTTTGAAACAGGTGATAGAGCCCAAAAATACCTGTTTTCAGAGGTTTACATGCTTCAGTAAAATTGATTTTTTCCGGCAGCATTCATTAAATTTATTACAGAAACCTAACGAAGCACCTTAACTTTTCTAAGATTTAACCTATGACAAAGAAACCCGGTTTATCTTTCTGGCAGATCTGGAATATGAGCTTTGGCTTTCTGGGGATCCAGTTTGGGTTTGCACTCCAGAATGCCAATGTGAGCAGAATCTTTCAAACCCTGGGAGCTGAAGTGGACGATATTCCGATATTATGGGTCGCTGCTCCCGTCACAGGACTCATTGTTCAGCCCATTATCGGACACATGAGCGATAAAACATGGGGCAGGTTGGGCAGGCGAAGGCCCTATTTTTTGATGGGGGCTATTTTCGCATCAATGGCTTTGTTTTTCATGCCTAACTCTCCGGTCCTTTGGGTAGCAGCAGGAATGCTCTGGATCATGGATGCATCCATTAATATTTCCATGGAACCTTTCAGGGCTTTTGTCGGGGATATGCTACCCGACAGGCAAAGAACCACAGGGTTTGCTATGCAAAGCTTCTTTATTGGTCTGGGTGCTATCATTGCTTCCGCCCTTCCCTGGATCATAACGAAGTGGTTGCACGTTTCCAATACAGCCCCGGAAGGAGAGATAGCACCTTCGGTGAAAATGAGCTTTTATATTGGGGGTGCTGTTTTTTTGCTGGCTGTTTTATGGACCGTTATTTCAACCAAAGAATATTCTCCCGATCAGATGAGGTCTTTTCAGGAAGGAATCGACCGGAAACCTGATACAGGTCCTTCAGCTAACGGACAAACTACAACGAACAAAACAAAATACTTCAGAAACAGTATATTATGGATTCTTTCCGGAGCTGTTCTAACCCTGTTATTCTTTTATGCCGATCTTGAGAAGGAATTGTTCATCCTTTCCTTTGGACTGATAGTTTTCGGATTGATACAACTGATCACGGGACTTTATTTGAAGAACGGAAAAACGAACGGATTGGTTGAAGTGATTGAGGACATGTTTCATATGCCTCGTACCATGGGACAACTG
>JASFVU010000458.1:0-3403 GCA_050049665.1 Bacteroidales bacterium
TACCTGCCATCTTTGTTTCCGGCGGACCTATGGAAGCAGGCAATGCCCATAACCGAAAATACGACCTGGTAGATGCCATGGTCCTTGCTGCCGACGATACCATTCCCGATGAAGAGCTTTCTGTTGTTGAACTGGAAGCCTGCCCTACCTGCGGGTCCTGTTCCGGCATGTTTACAGCCAATTCCATGAATTGCCTCAATGAAGCAATCGGTCTGGCCCTGCCGGGAAACGGTACCATTGTCGCTACCCATAAAAGCAGGCTTAAATTGTTTGAAAAAGCCGCCAGGCAAATTGTAGAGAACACAAAAAAATACTACTTCGAAGATGATGATTCCGTGCTTCCGCGGTCCATTGCCACGAAAGAGGCATTCACCAATGCCATGGCCCTGGACATTGCCATGGGAGGATCAACAAATACGGTCCTGCATATTCTGGCCGTTGCCAGTGAAGCCGGAGTGAATTTCAAAATGAAAGACATTGACGAACTGTCAAGGAAAATCCCGGTGCTCTGCAAGGTATCTCCCAGTTCGCAGTACCATGTCGAAGATGTAAACAGGGCGGGCGGTATCCTGGGTATCCTGAATGAACTGGCAAAAGCCGGGCTGCTTGATCTCAACGTCAACCGGGCTGATCTGCTTAAGCTGAAAGACGCACTGAAAACATACGACATTACCGCAGCGAAACCCGGTGATGAGGCTCTGGATATTTTCAGCAGTGCCCCTGCAGGAATTAAAAACCTGAAAATGGGCAGCCAGGGAGTACGATTTAAAACCCTTGACACTGACAGAAGCAACGGTTGTATCCGTGATACGGAAAACTGTTACAGCAAAGACGGCGGATTAGGAGTACTCTTCGGGAACATTGCCAGAAACGGATCTGTTGTAAAAACGGCAGGTGTGGATAAATCCATCTTCCTGTTCAAGGGGCCGGCCGTTATTTTCGAATCACAGGAAGATGCCATAGACGGTATCCTGGGAGGAAAAGTAAAATCCGGAGATGTTGTTATCATACGCTATGAAGGTCCGAAAGGCGGACCCGGTATGCAGGAAATGCTTTATCCCACCTCCTACATCAAATCAAAAGGCCTGGGCAAGGACTGTGCCCTTGTAACAGACGGCAGATTTTCCGGAGGCACATCCGGGCTCTCTATCGGCCATGTATCACCTGAAGCAGCGGCAGGAGGTGAAATTGCCCTCATAGAAGACGGGGATACCATTGAAATAAATATCCCTGACAGAAAAATAAACGTACTGGTTCCGGACAAAGAACTGGAAGAAAGGCGAAAAAAACAGGAGAAACGCGGTACCGAAGCTTACCGGCCAAAAGCACGAAACAGAAAAATATCAAAAGCACTTCAGGTATATGCCAGCATGGTAACATCGGCAGACACCGGAGCAATCAGAAATATATAATGTAAACTTTCAATCACAGAAACATGTCAAAAAAAACAACAGGATCACATGCAGTAATGCTCTCATTGGTTGAAGAAGGGGTTGATTATATCTTCGGATACCCTGGAGGAGCAATCATGCCTGTTTATGATTCCATGATGGATTATCAGGCAAAGATAAAGCACATTCTAACCCGGCATGAACAGGGCGCTGTACACGCTGCCCAGGGATATGCACGAGTGACGGGAAGGGTGGGAGTCTGTCTGGCTACATCGGGTCCTGGTGCGACTAACCTGATCACCGGCATTGCCGATGCAATGATTGATTCCACACCACTTGTTTGCATTACCGGCCAGGTAATTTCCCCGCTTCTCGGAACAGATGCCTTCCAGGAAACAGATGTTGTCGGTATTTCAATGCCGGTTACAAAATGGAATTACCTTGTGACAAAATCAGAGGAGATACCATGGGCGATAGCTCAGGCTTTCTATATTGCAAAGACAGGACGTCCGGGACCGGTCCTTCTGGATATTTCCAAAGATGCCCAGTTTGAAGAAATGGATTTCAGTTACAAAAAATGTACAAGCATCAGAAGTTATGTTCCCAGACCCAAAGTCGACCGGGAAAATGTCAGGCAGGCAGCCGAAGTGATCAATCATGCGAAAAAGCCTTATATATTATTCGGTCAGGGAGTTATTCTCGGCAATGCCGAAGCTGAGTTCAAAACGTTCGTTGAGAAATCGGGCATACCCGCTGCCTGGACCATATTGGGAGTTTCGGCCCTGGAATCGGGCCACCCCCTGAATATGGGAATGCTGGGCATGCACGGAAATTATGCTACCAATATCATGAACAATAAATGCGATGTTCTGGTGGCCGTTGGAATGCGCTTTGATGACCGTGTAACCGGCAACCTGAACAGTTTTGCCAAACAGGCTAAGATCATTCACCTGGAGATCGACCCGGCAGAGATCGATAAAAATGTGAAATCCGATGTGGCCGTTCTGGGAGATGTAAAAGAGACGTTGCCCTTGCTCACAGGACTGATCAAAAAACGTGACCATTCCGGCTGGATAAAAGAATTTAAAAAGCTTGACCAGGTAGAGTATGATAAGGTGATCAAAAAAGACTTTTATCCTGAGAAAGAGGGAATGACCATGGGAGAGGTTATTAACAGGATTAATGAAAGGACCAAAGGAGAAGCCATTATTGTAACCGATGTAGGTCAGCATCAGATGTCCGCTTCAAGGTATGCAAAATTCAGGAACAGCCGCAGCTTTGTTACCTCGGGAGGCCTCGGAACAATGGGATTCGGACTGCCTGCCGCACATGGTGCAAAGATCGGTGCTCCCGGTAAAGAAGTCATTTTGTTTGTCGGTGACGGAGGCCTTCAGATGACCATCCAGGAACTCGGAACCATCAACCAGACAGAGGCCGCCGTAAAGATCGTACTTCTGAACAACAAATACCTTGGAATGGTACGCCAGTGGCAACAGATGTTCTTTGATAAACGGTATTCCGAAACGTATCTGAAAAATCCCGATTTTATTCGTGTGGCAGAAGGATTCGGAATAAAAGGCAAAAAAATCCTGCACAGGCCCGAGCTTGATGCGGGCATTGATGAAATGCTGAATCACAAAGGAGCTTATCTCCTTGAAGTATCGATCGAAAAAGAAGACAATGTTTTCCCGATGGTTCCTACCGGGGCTTCGGTATCGGATGTTATCCTGGAACCGGAAAGTTAATTTTAAAACAGTTTGAAATGAAAGAGACATATACCATAACAGCCTTTTCAGAACACCACATTAGTTTGCTGAACCGAATTACCATTATATTTACCCGGCGACAGGTAAATATTGAAACTTTAACAGTCTCTCAGTCTGCCATTCAGGGAATTCACAAATTTACCATTGTAGTAAATGAGACAATGGAAAGAGTGGAAAAAGTGGTTAAGCAGATCGAAAAGCAGGTTGAAGTACTGAAGGCTTTTTATCATCCCGACAGTGAAATCG
>JASFVU010000037.1:0-10619 GCA_050049665.1 Bacteroidales bacterium
CGAAGCAGATAAAGACGGGGCAGCCATCGAATACAGCACAGATGACGGCGAAACATGGAACCTTGTAAATCATACTGCATTCAGTACTTACTGGGGATGGTATGACAGTCCGGTTGATGCATTAGGACATGACGGATGGTCGGGAATCAGCAGTGACTGGCTGACTGTCAGAGAATTGCTTCCACTGGCTTTAAGTACGGAAGTAAAAGTCAAATTCAGGATGAAATGGGCTTCAGACAATGACAACAATGCCCGCGGAATTGCCTTTGACAATTTTAAACTGTATCCGGCTCCTGACGATGTCGGCGTATCAAGCATAGCAATGCCAAAAGATACCTGCCAGTATACCTATCCCGATGAAATGAGCATCTGGATAAAAAATTTCGGGTATAACGACCTGTCAGTCAATGATACCATGATCGTAGGGTATGATTTTGAAAGCGACCCTGCTGTCATAGATACTTTTGTACTTGCGACCGACCTGGTGCCCGGAGACAGTGTGATGCACACCATGCCCACTACCTTTGACCTGACAACACCGGGGAGCTACCAGATAAAAGCGTATACACTGATCGAAGACGACCCGTATTTCTACGGTAGCAACAACGATACTTTATCTCAACAATTTGAGATCTGGCAAAGCCCGATTACCGGCCTTGCCGATACCATATCTTCAAGAAGGCCTGACACAGTATGGATCGAGCCGGTATTCGACCCCCTTTATTCCTATCTGTGGGGCGATAATTCGACTTCACCGACTTACGATGTGGATGACGACGGAACGTATTACCTGACTGTTACGGAAACAATCCATGGCTGTGAAACATACGACTCCATTTACATTGAACTGCTCTTTAACGATGTCTCGATCGACAGCATCAGGCCGGTATCATCCTGTGAATTAACCGACACTGAAACCATTCAGGTGCGGATCCGGAATACCGGAACGGACAGCCTGATCATCGGTGATAAGATAAAGCTGTATTACGAGTTTGACGGCAATCCCGTGGTTGAGGACTCCCTTGAATTAGCAGCCACACTGCTGTCGGGAGACAAAAAGTGGTTTGACTTTGAAAGCACTACGGAAGATCTTAGCAGTGTGGGAAGCTACAACCTGAAAACTTACTGTTACTTTGGCGGAGACACCATTCCCGAAAACGATACCCTTGAAAGGACCGTTAACGTCTGGGGCTATCCGTCACTGAATCTTGGCAATGACACAATTATCAAAGCACTTGATTATAATATAAATGTCGATCCTTCATTTGATTCCTACTTATGGAACGATAGTGTGGATATAGGTTCAAGGCTTATTGACACTTCCGGTATATACTGGCTCGATGTACTGGATATACACGGATGTCCTGCTTCCGATACCATCGATATCTGGTTCAAGATCCGTGATATCACACCAACGTTACTGGTAAGTCCCTTATCTGCCTGTAACAGAACCGGAAGCGATCCGGTGATCCTGAGAATCCTGAATAACGGGTCCGATACGATCTATGCTTCGGATAATCTTGAATTGTCATTCAGATTTGAAAGTGAGGCCAGGGTAAACGCATTGATCAATGTAAGCGAGCTGTTGCCCGGAGAATTCTATGATCACACATTTACCGGACAACAGGTTAATGTTACCACCCTTGGTGAATATGATTTTAATGTCACAGCCGTAACAGCAGACGACCTGAGAACAGAAAATGACACACTTGCCCTGATCGTCACTACCCTCGCTAATCCGGAAATTGATCTGGGGATCGATGAGGATTCCGTATATGTTGTCGCAGAAATGCTGCTGGATGCCGGCTACGGGGAGAATTACACATACCTGTGGCATGACGGTTCGGACGAACAGACCTTTACGGTAACGGATGTCACCGATGTAAAAGTTTTTGTTCTTGATACTGTTACGGGATGTTACGGAGGCGATACCGTAACCGTTCAGCTTGACATACTCGACTACATGATAACAGGTATTGATATCGATGAAAATGCCTGTTCGGGAGATTATGAACATGTTCAGGTAACCATTCTCAACAACGGGAACCGGACGCGAAGTGATGTACAGATGACCCTGGAATACAGCCTTGGAGAAAATCATTTGCAAACAAATGAATTCGAAGTTCTGACATGGCATCCCAACACAACACAAACACATCAGACCCAGCAGGTCATTGAATTAAATACGCTCGGTTCAAACAACATCAGTATTTCCATTTCCACCGAGGGAGACCTGCGTCCCGAGAATGATGTATTCAATCTTCCGGTCAATGTCATTGAAAGTCCTGATGTCGACTTTGGCGGGGATGCACTGGAAGTTGAATTTCCTTATGTATTAGATGCCGGATCGGGATATGAAGCCTATTTGTGGAGTGATAATTCCACGGGATAGACCTATACTGCGACCGGAACAGGTACGTATACCGTGACAGTCACTGCTTCAAACGGCTGTCAGACAGTTCGTTCTGTTTACCTGGCTACTGAACTGGCCGTAAGCCCTGTGGCTGCCGATGAATGGAATATCGATTACTATCCGAATCCGGCAAACGATTATATCACGATTGAAGCTGAATTCGAACAGCCCGGCGAATATATACTGGAATTGTTCAACGGCCAGGGCGGCAACCATATCATCCGGACAATTGAGGGCAATGATTATCATGAGGATATCTTTATCGGCGATCTTCCTGCAGGGCTCTACTTTATCCGGATCAGAAATCAAGAGGCCTACCATGTCAGTAAACTGATCATCAAATAGCAAACAAACAAGGACAAACGGAATCAAAAAGTCGCTGCCTGATGGTTTGCGGCTTTTTTCCTGCCTCAAAATCACCCGGGAATGATATTTGTCCTGTTTTGCCTTGGCAAATATTTATAATTTTCTAATTATCAAATACTTAAATATGATAAAAATCATAATCTTCAATTGAGACAATGATTAACAAACTGATAGCCTGGATAATCCCGTTCTTCCCTGAGAAATTTGTATGGATCTTTTCAAAAAAATACATTGCCGGGAAAAATTTCACTGATGCTGTAAAAATAGTGAGACAACTAAATAGCACAGGAGTATTAACGACAATTGATATTCTCGGCGAATCAATGGAAAACAAGCGCCAGGCAAGAGAATTTCAGGAAAAATACTTCAGGACCATTGAAGAATCTGCGAAGAAAGGGCTTAAAACGACATTTTCTTTAAAACCGACCATGTTCGGGTTGCTCATGGATTTCGATTTTTGTTATAAGACCATACGCGAAATTATTTCTAGGGCTGCACGAAACGATCTTATGGTCCGGATCGATATGGAAGATTCGGAATGCACAGATCCGGAACTGGCGCTCTTTAAAAAGTTGTACAACGAATTTCCGGCCAACGCCGGCATTGTGCTGCAGGCCTACCTTAGACGAACGTTGACAGACCTGGAGGAGATCAGTCGTTATTCCAGGCCTGAAACACCGGTAAACATACGATTGTGTAAAGGAATATATATTGAACCGCGTGAACTGGCATACAGAAAAAAACAGGAGATCAGGAACAATTACCTGAAATGCCTTGACTTTATGTTATCGCGGAATTTATACCCTGCCCTGGCTACCCACGATAAAGAGCTGATAAAAAAATGCCTGTCCGTCATAGAAAAACATGGCAAAGAAAAAACCGGATATGAATTCCAGATGCTTTACGGGGTTACTCCAAGACTGCGGGACAGAATTGTAAACGAAGGTCATTCGATGCGTATCTATGTACCTTTTGGAGAACACTGGTTCAATTATTCAACACGCCGGTTAAAAGAAAATCCTCACATTGTCCGGGATATTATCCTGGGATTTCTGACTAGAAAATGAACTGCCTCGCAGCAACCCGGCCGAACGACCGGGGTCAGCTGAATTCGTTCATACTTCCCTGGCTACTCAGATGATCAGTATTTCCCCATTCTTCAAGTACCCACTTATTATCGGATACGGAAAACCTGTTGATTGCGGTATTGTAAATTGAAAAACTCCTGAACGACGATAACGGATAATTAAAAACCATCCTGATCACGCAATCCAAAACACCTCCGTGACTGACTATCAGTATATTCTTATCCGGGTATGTATGAAGGATCCTGTCAAGTCCCTCCCTGACACGTTTGTTGAAAGCAACAAGGCTTTCCCCGTTTTTAATTTTGTATGTTTCTTTTCGTTTCGAATAAGAAGAAAATACTTCCGGGTATTTTTTGAATGCCTCTTCCCTTGTCATGCCTTCCATTACACCGAAATTTCTTTCTCTCAGGGCACTATCCCGGATGATTTCCAACCTTGTTTTTGCAGCTATTATTTCCGCTGTCCTGACTGCTCTTCCCAGGTCGCTTGAGATCATGACATCAAATTTCTCTTGTCTCAGAGATTCAGCTAACTGACCGGCCTGCTTTATTCCTTCCGGGGTTAAGGGGCTATCCTGTATCCCCTGCAAACGCAAAGCCACGTTCCACTCTGTTTCACCATGCCTGATTATTGTAACAGCCGTTTTTTGCATAATATCTCTTTTATAACCGCCCGGACAACCCTGGATATAAATTAATAGTCAGCAGAACCTGTTCATGTTTTAACGGTTTTTTCCTCCCTCCCGAATCTCCTGATCTTTATGTTGGCATAAGCAATTATTATGGCTACGACCGGATTGATCAGGTTAAAGAAACAATACGGCAGGTAAGTAACGGTCGATACGCCAAGGACCTTTGACTGTGTGGCACCGCATGTATTCCAAGGGACAAGTACGGATGTCAGGGTTCCGCCGTCTTCTAAAGTCCGGCTGAGCACTTCGGGCTTCAGACCTCTCTTTCTGAATATATCGGAATACATGTGTCCCGGAACAACAATCGATATGTATTGATCCGAAGCGGTCAGATTAAAAAAGACCGATGTAAAGATAGTTGACATGATCAGAGAGCCTGTAGAGCGTACCTTGCTGATGATTGCGCCGGTTATTCTCTCAAGGAAACCTGCCGCTTCCATGGAACCACCGAAAACCATGGCTGACAATATCAGCCAGACCGTATTCAGCATTCCCTTCATTCCCCCTGTTGAAAACAATTCCGAGACGACTGCATTATCAGTAACAACGGATACATCTCCAAACATTGCCTGCATAAAGGCTTTGTATGACTGAACCGCATACGGAGCATGGATACCGGCAATTTCCCTGATCTGTTCAGGCTGAAAAATGACCGCAAAAACACCTCCGAGCAAGGTCCCGGTCATCAGAGACGGAAGCGGAGGCACTTTTTTGATGATGATCACGACCAGAACAACAGGAACCAGCATGAGCACCGGAGAGATGTAGAATTTACCTTGTATGGCATACAGAACCTGATCGATGTTTGCCGGACTGTTATTGTAATCGTACAGAAAACCCGTAATAAGAAAGATCAGAATGGCAATAGCGACCGAAGGCCAGGTTGTAATGGTCATGTAACGAATGTGTGTGAACAGGTCCGTTCCTGCAACGGCCGGGGCGAGATTGGTCGTATCTGAAAGAGGGGACATCTTATCTCCGAAATAAGCCCCCGATATGATGGCTCCGGCTACCAGACCTTCATGGATACCCAGAGTTTTGCCGATTCCAAGCAAAGCAACCCCGATGGTGGCAATGGTAGACCATGATGAACCCGTAGCAAGGGAAACCAGGGCGCAGATCACGATTGCCGTAACCAGGAAAATTTTAGGATGAATGATCTTCAACCCATAATAGATCATTGCCGGCACCACTCCGCTTATCAGCCATGTACCTGCCAGGGAGCCAATAAGCAACAAAATAAGCATTGCGGGCATCGCCTTACCAATATTATTCAATATCGAATCACTGATTTTCTTCCAGTTTATTTTATAGTAAAAAGCGATCACGGAAGTCAGAGAAGCTGCCAGCAGCAAAATGACCTGGTTTGAACCTTCTAATGTATTGTCTTTGAATATCAATACATTAGCGGTAAGAAACACCATCAGAAACAAAACGGGAGTCAGCGAGATCAGTAATGACGGTCTTCCTGAATTACTCATCAATTGTAAAAAAAGTTAGAAGCAGTTCAAAGAACGTATTTTTACTATAATTTTCCTAAAAAGAATCATGGAATTTACCTTCATAAAGGAGGTATATCAAATAATTTAACTTTAACCTTTTTAACTCATAAATTTCATTTATTAAACTGATTACGATTAAGTTACACTAAGTTTTCTGCAAAAACCAAGTGTAACTAAACCGGGTTAACTTGCTTTGGCACAGATCAATCTGCGAATTTATGAATAGGGCAAGTTAAAATAATTTTATTTAACCGGATTATACGGAATTAAATTAATTTTGTAATCTTTACTATGCAATGCCAGCCAGAGTCTTATTAAGTATTTTGTTATGGTATTGAACTACAATTTTTTTGAACCTGATGAAAATCAGGAACCGCAAAAGGGGAAGGTACTTCTCAGTGAACCTTTTTTGCTGGACAATTACTTCAAGCGTTCCATTGTACTGATTACCGAACACAATGAAAACGGAACGATCGGATTTGTTTTAAACAAGCCGGTAGATGTAAACATCAATGAAGTTGTGGAGAATTTTCCTAAGGTCGATGCCTATGTTGCCCTTGGCGGCCCTGTCAGCACAAATACATTGCATTATCTTCATACACTGGGTGATATCATTCCCAACAGCGTGCAGGTGTTGGGAAATATATTCTGGGGAGGAGACTTTGAGGTAGTTGAAAGGCTGATCTCTTCAGGGAACATCAGCAAAGGGCAGATTCGTTTTTTTCTGGGTTATTCCGGCTGGTCTCCAAATCAATTGGAGGATGAGCTTTCAGACAATGCCTGGATCGTAGGAGATATCGGCCCTGAAGAAGTTATGATGCCGATGAACAAACATTTCTGGACAAAGACCATGCAACGTATGGGTAAGAAATATGAAATGTGGTCGAACTTTCCCGAGAATCCTGAAATGAACTGAGATCTTTTTCCGCTGAACTCATGCCGGACTTCTTCTGTTTTTTTATTCGCTTCAGTTTATCCGGAGAAAACCGTATTTAAAAATAGTCCACAATATTTTTACAGCGTCAAAATTTCTGAATTTCTTCCCTTCTCCCGCATTCCTTGGAAAATACCTTACAGGGACTTCAGCTATATTATTTTTCCTGTGCCGGAGAGCTTTTATAATCAGTTCTGCTTCAAATCCAAACCGGTTTTCCCGGAGAGTAATGCGATCAAGAAGCTTTTTATCGATGAGCTTATAACCACACGCCATATCCGTAAGCTTGACATTCACCAGTAATGAAGTCAGAAAAGTAAAGATCCTGTTCGCCAGGTACCTGCGGTATGAGCTAAGAGGTCTGACAGGCCCTGGTAAATACCTTGATCCGTTTACAAACTGGATATCCGGTTCATGCATGGCCGTAAGCAGGAAGGGAATATCATCCGGATCCAGTTCAAGATCGGCATCCTGAATTAATAACAGATCCCCTTTTGCTTCCTGAAAACCTCTTTTCACGGCAGCGCCTTTGCCACGGTTACGCGATTGCTCAATCAGTCTGACCGTATCGTTCTCAGGAGAAACTCTTTTCACGGCCCCGACAGATCCATCGTCGGAACAATCATCCACGATAATAACTTCATGCTTTGTAATAAAGGAAGGGAATTCTATTTTACCCAGCTTATCAAGCACCTGAAGTATATTCTCTTCTTCGTTGTATAAGGGAATTATTATACTAAGCATCATAGTCATTCGAGTGTTAAATCAAGTACAAGGTGACGTGCCACCGATTTAATTGACAATTTTAACCTGCAAATCATCAACCCGGAAATCTGCCCGACCCGGATTCCAAATATATGCTTTTATTTTATCGCCGGCCCTGATATGATCCGGTAACCGGATACTTTGTGAAAAGACGTACCAATTATCCCTCAGATTACTGTAGTTCAAAAGATTTTCAGTATTGTATAACACCGTTTGTCCTTCTCTTGTAATATGAATGACCAGATATGATCTTTGCGGTTTACTCCAGAAGATCCTTCCGTTGAATGACAATAATGCGTCCTTTTTCTTTCCGGTATTTTTGCCATTTGTTTCAAATCCGGGCCCATATAAACAATCCGGACCTATATGACAGGAAGACGGAGCCGAATAAAAATCAGAGGAATCGATTTTGCCGTTGATTTTCCAGAATTCCGGATGATCTTCGGCATCAAACGATAAAGTATGAATTTCGCTGCCGGGTAAATTTTTAACAAATACTACCTGAGAAAGGTTCCGGTCCTTGATTATCGTTTCCGATTCCCGGTACAGGTAGTTCAGTAATCCTGCAACATCAGGATTTTCGGCTGTGTTCCTGCGCAAATAATAAACACATTCATACTGTATTCCTGATAGCCGTTCTGATAATTCAACAACATTTTCCGATCTGATAGTCTGGCATAAATAGCTTGTTATGTATTCGTTAAAATCCAGACTATCAAGTGGTTTCAAATCATCCCAACTTGCCAGAACAAAGGTTTTATCCGGCAATCTCTGCCATCTTGCCGAAAAGGATCTGTCATATTCAAGCCGGCTTTCAAGTGCATCATTTTTTCTTTTGTCTTTTATCAGTATATAGAGCACAAATAGCAGACTCCCCAACAAAATTGTAAGTAAAAACCCAATGGAAGCGGAATGGCCCGCCTTCCTCAACCGGAAATAATAAATAAACAGGACCAGCAGGAAGAAGCCGATGACAGAAACAATAAACCCGGTTTTAACGGTATTCATTTCAAAAGCAAAAATCACTTCATGCTTTCCTGCCGGAACCGGTAACCCGATCAAAGAAAGATTTGTTGTGTAATGATCAACAGGCTTGCCGTCAAGAAAAACCTTCCATCCGATATAATCGTTTTGTGTTAAATTCAGCCATTGGGAACTTTCCAGTGATACCGAACAAACAATACGATCAGGCCGGAAAGATGTAATGAAGACCGTATCGTCCCGGCTATGGTCAAAACCATGCTTCGGAAATTCTTCCCACACCGGATCCTTTACAAAGGCAGTTCTGTTTGAAAATACAGAATCACCAAAGGTTTCATGATTTCTCAGATCATCGGAAAGCCAGACCAGTTTATGCGATAATATGGAATCCCTCAAAGAGGGGTAATTATCAATTAAGTTCATCCAGTCGGCGAACAAAAATGATGAAAATGCACTGGCCGATACCTGCTTTGTAAAATTGCCCATATTCCTCCAAAGCACACCTGCATAAGCCAGGGAATCAGAATTGTTCATTAGCGGCACCCCGTCCGGTACAGGGAAACCTTCGGGGAATCGCTGAAGCGTTTCTTTAAGGTTCTGGGGTTTTTCCTTACCGTAACCCGTAACGGGCAGGTTCAACTGAACCGCCAGGACTAATTCGATAAAAACAAATGCAAGGATTTTCCACTGACTACATTGTCTCTTCCTGATGGCCAGGAAAAAGAATGATCCAAGCACCCCGAATTGCAGAATTCCCTGAATAAAGATATGCTCATATACGGAAGTATTCCTGATACGGTCAATAATGTGGTATTGGTCCTGAAAACAGGTCAGACCCCAATTTTTCAGCTTTACCATACTGATCAATATACATATCAGGTAAAAGCCTGAAGATAAGCCCAAAAACCACAGAAAGGATTTTGTCGGCTGCAGTTTACCGGCTTTCGTATGCCAGGTAAAATAGTTACCCGCCAATAACAGCAGGGCAATGATTGTAAAGTATCTGTAAAAACTCGGGAACCTGAATAAATTCAAAAACGGGACGTAGTTATAGAAAAATTTCTGAACCGGTGTATATTTCCCGAAAGATGCCAGCAGGAAAATGCCTCCAAATACCATCATGATCGTCATATAAGGAGACTTTTTTCTGAAAAGTCCCAGTACAGATGCAGTCAGAATGATTACACCTGTAAAACCGTTTGTTATGCTTATATCCGTATTAAAAAACTCTTTATTGGTAGTGGCTGCAAATGGAAAAAACAAGGAGATAAGAGATTGAGGCGTGAATGCATATTTGCAGGATAACTCATATGGAAGTCCGCTTAATCTTTCAACAAAAGGAAAAACATAAAAAACTGAGATTATCATTCCCCCGCACAGTATAACAAGAATTGCCGCAAAAAGTAAATTCGATAATATCAACTGTTTCAGTTGTACAAAATGACGATTTCCGATATGCAATAATGCCTTATAAATAAAAAATGTGATCAGTAAATAAAAAAGCATAAAAGACACTGCCTGGTACCCTCCGGTAAGCATAAGGAATGTAAAGAGGGCCAGCTTCAGAATATCGGGAAGCCTGAATCCGGAATCGATCATCCGGAGATAATAGGCTACTACCCATGGCAGCCATGTTGCCCCCAATACCGAGACAAGCGATTGTGCATGTCCGACAAAAATACCGCATAGCATATAGGCACCACCGGTAACAATGGCAAAATGGTGGCTGATGGATATTTCTCTTGCCAGTTTATACATCCCCAGACCTGCAAGAACAGTGTAAAGGATGTACAATATATGCAGTGTATAATTTGAATAGCCAAAAATAAACCCGACGAGGTAAACTTCCGGATACCAGACCGGATATTGAAGATCTGCA
>JASFVU010000038.1:0-10607 GCA_050049665.1 Bacteroidales bacterium
TAACGTTTGGGTTAGAAGAATTTAGGGATCATAAAAATAAAAAAATAAAGGTATTTGTCAAATCATTTTTTTATGATTCGACTTGGAATGTGATCTGCTGACCATCAGAATTGCACTCAGGCTCTTTGGGGAAGTTCAGTGCCGCCTGACTTTGGACCTTTGAGAAAAATAGCTGATGGTTTATCAAATCCTGACAATCGGAACAGATGGTTTTTTGTCATTTCACGCGGAAGAGCGTATTTGAATGAAGCAAGATTGGTTTAATTATATTTCATTGTTTAAAGGTTTTGAAAGATCAGATTCACTTCGTCGAGCTTCAGTTGCCACGAGGAAAGTCCATCCGACTAATGTGAGTTGAATACGGAACCGGCCCTTGGCTTCGCAGGCGAGGATTTACCGGAAAAACTTAGTATAAGATTGGCCTTGAAAATTTTTCCGTATTGGGTAAAGTTTTTGCCGAAAGCGATAGCCTGTGGAGCAATCTTGTCTGACCACGCTGCAAGCGTGGGAGTTTGATTGCGCATGCAAGGCAAAAGCTTTGGGACCCAAAGGAAAAATTTGCTCAGCCTTGATTTTTCTTTGGTTCGTTTCTTTTCATTAAGGAAAAGAAATGAACACGAACTGTAAGGGAACAGTTCGAAAAAGCGGCATGTGCGGCCGCACGAAACCCGGACATGCGGGGAGGGGAGGCTGAATACCAACGATTTAACCCTGACAGGAGTTGTGCAACCCTGTCAGGGTTTGTATCTGAAAAACAACTTTTTATACAAAAAGTCCGACGAAAAAATGTAAAACAGGACTCACTTTTTCAAGTGACAGCTTCTGTATTTTGCTGTAAACGAGGTCTGATAATATTTTGTTTTGTGCTTCCGGATGCGTTCTTTCAGTCTGCCGGTAACCCTGGTATGATTCGGCCGGAAGGGTCAGGCATATCTGCCTGGCCGAACGGTTTCATCCTGCTCGTTCATGGTAAAATAAGTCTCAGGATCACAGGCTGTTTTTTGCATCGAGATCCAGTAACTCAGCCATGGTGATCTTCAGTCCGCCGGCAATTTCATATAAATAGTAAAAGCTCGGATTAATCTTACCGGCTTCAAGTCGTTGGATCGATTGCTGATCCTTGCCTATGGAAATGGCAAGGTCTTTCTGGGAAAGATGTTTTTCTTCTCTCAATTTCCGGATATGAATACCCAATTTGTAAAGTAATTCTTCTTTTTGCATAAAGAAAAAACAGAATATTAAACGAAGGAAGGGTTTTTATAAGTAAAAGAACACAACGGATATGTTGTGATTAATTTATTTTTTGTACTTTTATCTGCTGTTAAGTCAGGTACAAAGTGACGTATTATATAGTTGGTATTACCGTGCAAATATTGAATTTCAGTTCTCAATATTAAGCGAGACACGTCACTGCGTTAATTTATGTAAACCACTAAACATCGTTATGAGCAAGAGCCTCGAAAAATTGATCAGTTCCGTTTCGCAGGTAATAACGTCCCTGGAGGCATATTCCCGGATTCCGGATCAGGGTAAGATCTCCGGGCCTTACAGTTTGTATATGATCACGGAACGGCTGAAAGAGATCAGGTTGCGGTTAAAAATATTGTCGGTAATAAGCGAATCGGACCGACCCCGGGAAGAACGTGATCTGACAGGTTCCGGCAGCAATAAATCATTCGGCGATTTTTCACTGAACTGACCGATGGCAAACTGAGGATAAATGAATGGCTGACAATTACGGGAAATACCGGAAACCGCAAACGATCCTTTACATCGATGATGACGTAACCAGCCGCATGTTAATACGGGAGATCCTGTGTGACAGGAGTATTGAAATAATAACAGCAGGGAAAGGAAATGAAGGCATTGTATTATTCAGATCGGTTGCAGGGATAAACCTGGTAATATCCGATTTAAAGTTGCCTGACATGACAGGCTTTGAGGTACTGAAAAGCATAAGGAAAACAGATCCTGAAATTCCCGTTATAGCACATTCGGCCTATTTGCACGGCAGGATGAAAGAAAAGTGCATGCGTTCGGGCTTTAATGAGTTCATTCCAAAGCCTGTGGATATTAAACGGTTTTTGATCATTGTCGATAAATACATCTCCTGATCTCCGTCTTGCACAGGTTATCCGGAGTCAATATAACAAAACCCCTTCGGATTGTTCCCCGATGCATAAAAATTATTTTTGTTTATTTACTTATTCTCAAAGTGGAGGTTTATCGGAAATTAGAGAAACCGTCTTAAAAAAATCTGTCAGAATTTAAGCATGGTTTTCGGGAGAGATGGCATGTGGAGAAGTCTTGTCTGACACCGCCTTTGGCGGGGGAGTTTGACTTCGCATGGAGAAAATCATGCGTAAAATTCAAAGATTTTTTTATGAACGGAGACCTTTTTTGTTTCCTTTTTTGTGTAGATGACAAAAAAGGAAATCGAACTGTTTGGGAACAGTTCGAAAGAGAGGCTTGTGGGGGGATCTTAAAGGTTCCGGAAGGCATTCAGCATACGGATCTTTCGGTTTTTCTTTCAGACTCCCGTTATTTATGATATTGAAGAGATCTGATAAGTTTTTTCCCGTTTTCTTTCCGCCACCTGTTTGAATCGCGCAAACTATACTCACATCCACAGTATTGCTGGCGGTAAAAATCATATTGCCTGATAATTACAGACTGCCTTTCGGTCAGGCCGTTTTTACGCCAGTTGTTGGTCCAAAAAGTAATGCCCGGGAACAACCCTGCAGCATATGTTCCTGCCTGGTTAATCTGTTCAAGGTCTTTCCACCGGGATGTTGCCAGGGTTGTTGCAAACAAGGAATATCCGTTTGCTTTTGTAAACCTGGCCGTTTCAGCCAGACGGATCTGAAAGCAATAAAAGCAGCGCTTTCCTTTTTCGGGCTCATTTCTTAAATCCCATGTCTGTGCTTTCCATTCTTCATGGTTGTAATCCGCATCCACAAAATCCAGTCCTAATGCCTGTGCATACCTCTTATTTTCTGCTTTCCTGATATCATATTCTTCCTGAGGATAAATATTAGGGTTGTAATAGAAAATAACCGGAGTAATATCATGCTCCAGCAAGCAATCGACCAATGCCGTCGAGCAGGGGGCGCAGCACGAATGAAGAACGATACCGGCCGTATCGGCCGGTTTTTTTAAAAATGTTCTTTTTGGCATATTGTAAAAATATGAAATAGTTCTGATGTCGTAAAATCACAACTATTAAGGATTGTTATAAGGTTATAGAATTACTTCTTTTGTTTTACGGATACAAAAACGGGAATGCGATGCAGAAATGTAAACTTCATATACTGAGCCAAACCCCGAACGGGAAAATATTTAAGTGCTTAACCTGTGACAAGATCCATGTGGAATATAAAAACCTGAATTTTGTTTTTACAAAAGCCCGGTTTGAGTTTTTCAAGGATTATTTTCTGGAGCTCGATGCCGGGCATTGGGAATGTGTAAACAAGCATACTTTATACAGCCGGAAGATAATGGTACCGATCGGGCACAGGAACTTTTCGGCACTCTTCAGTGCAGAGGAAATATATGAGCTGAAATCAATGTTCGGGAATATAGGGAAAAAAATAAGTGATTATGAGTTCATCGATATGAAAAAGATGAGATCCGGACCTTTTATGAATTAGTGCAGAACAGGATCAACATGAGTTTTCAATACATCGAAGAGGCTTTAAGGAACGATACGAAACTGAACGGCGATTGCAGCATGTTGCTGATCGGCCCCGGTAACAGTACTACCGAATTGCGGTTAAAAGCCATAAAAGAGGCATCAGCGGACCGTATCATACATTTTGATAACAAAACCTGTTTTAAGAACTGCAATGATTGCCCTTTCAGGTGCATCTGCAAAAAAGGGAAAGAAATTGAGAACGGCCGGTTGCCATATGAACAGTGTACCTTTGATAAGGTAATGCTTTTGGCCAGTTCCGGCCTGGGAAAAGGCAGAAACACAATGAAAAGAACGATTGAAGTTCTTAAATTCAAAGGTCAGCTGTTCTTGTTGATAAACAAAAGCAATTCAACGATCTCAAACCGGCGATCCGGATCATTTCTGTTTGATATGGAAGATACGTGGGCTTTTATAAACAGCTTTCCCCTGGAAATAGAATCTGTTTCAACAATCGGAGTTTTTAATTCTTCAACAGATGTCATGTGCCTGATAGCTACGAGAACAAAAGATCAAATACAATAAACCATGTTTGGATTTACAGCACTTAATTTTGAAGGCCTGGTAATAGGGGTCATCACTTTTCTGATAATAGGGGTCTTTCATCCTTTGGTAATCAAAGTTGAATATTATTTTGGAGTAAAAGGATGGATGTTGTTCTGCATTTCCGGGATCATTTTTACCTGTCTTTCCATGATCGTTACTCATACCATGATATCGATTGTATCCGGAGTTTTGGGGTTTTCCTGCTTTTGGAGCATTAAAGAAGTATTTGATCAAAGAAAGAGAGTCTTACAGGGGAGGTTTCCCAAAAACCCGAAAAGAAAGTACTAGTGTTAAGTCAACCATGAAATGACCAATAAAATGATTGGTAATACTTTACAATCATTGACTTTCATTTCTCAATATTAAGTGTGACACGTCACTTGTGGTATGGTAAATGCCGGCTCTGTAAAATTTCGCATTGCTGTCGGAATTCCTTTGGCGTAACCCCGAATTTCCGTTTAAAAGCGGTGCAAAAATGGGCCTGGTGTTCATAGCCTGTTTGTTCTGCGATTTCCGTAATATTCAGATCGGGCTTTTGTTTTAAGAGGTTTGTTGCTTTGTTCATCCGGAATTCAAAAAGATAACCATAGATGGTCTTGTCAAATATTCTTTTGAAATAATGCTTCAGGGCGGTATCGCACATTCCTGTCTCGATAGCCAGCTCATGTATGCTGGGAGGAGAAAGATGCCTGTCTTCCAGAATACATTTGGCCCCGATAATTTTGTCTTTAATGTTTCCGGGTATACAGTCTTTTTGTTTGTCGGGTCCTTTTTTGAGTAAATTGGCAAAAAGCTCCAATATCTTTGCTTCGGAAAAAAGCGAAGCGCAATTTCCCAGGACATCAGCTTCGGCTATCTGTTCTATGATCTGCTGTATTTCATGGTAGAAATACATGCCCTCTTTATACAGTGCAAAATTCTGACAGACCTGATATCTTTTATGAAGGGTTTCGAAGATCTGCGGGAATTTATCGACCAGGTTAAGAAAATACTCTTTTGAAAACAGAATATCCATGCCTTCATTCTTCTGACCTTTTTTCAGCGATAAGACCGAACGGACATCACCTGAGAGGCAGAACAGATTGAATGTATTTTGTTTTAGCCGGCTGGCATTTTTATTGCCATATTCAAAAAACGACTCGCCTTTTTTCATGAATGTCAGGCATAGAATTTCCCCGTTGGTTTTCCCGAGTAATTTGATATCCCGGTTAATATTAAAGGTACAATTGCTGATGCACAGATCTTTAAAATGGGATTCCTTCAGATAAAAATCACCGTACCGTATCCGGTAATTCTTTTCCGTGGCCAGATGACCGCTGTTCCCGACGTGACTGTGAAAATACTCTGTGTCAATGACCTCTTTCAGGTCCTCATCATACATTTTATATGTCATCTTTCTTTTTGTATTTATGTCTTCAGATTGAATTTTTATGTCGTTTTGCGTAAATCCCTTCCCATCGTACAACCTAGCTTTGTGTTCTATTTAGATTAATTATTGATAGCGACAATTTTATTGATATTTCATGGGGGATACAATCGCTAAATGTGATGATATTGTGTGTATTGGAAGTTTGATAATGATCCTGTTGGTGTCGGTTTGCAGAATGATCCATCCATGGTTCGATACAACCCGGACGGTTATCGGTGTCAGGATAAAGGAAGCTTTTGCAGGAGAAACTGTTTTTAATGAAAATCCCGGACAAGGGGACATTATTAATGCAGATCCACACTTTCCTTTTGAACCCGGCAGCGGGAAATATATACCATATACACCCGGTAGCGGCAATACCGGGACAGAAAAGAAGATGATCATAATTAATAATGATGGGTGTGCAACTCCTGTCCCGGACACCCGGCGTAAATGAATAGCATGAATAAATACAAATTACTTCTGTTTCTTATCTTTTTTTTGTACGGACCGGTTTTTGTTCTGTCTGCCCAGGTGCTGGTTTCGGGGAAGGTGTATGATGCCCGGACAAACGAGCCGATTATCGGGGCAAATGTTATTGCATCGGAACTTCAGAAGGGCACCATTTCCGATAACGAAGGAAACTACAGGCTGGACCTTCCACAGGGGAAACATACCATTGTCTTTTCTTTTATGGGCTATGAGACACTGAATAGAAGTGTGAATTGTAATAAAGATAAAATTGATCTGGATGCAGGATTACAAGAGTCTGTTACCCAAATCGATGAAGTTGAAATAACGGCCAAATCGGAAGCCCGTCAATTGCGTGAACAGGCCATGCCAATAGCCGTTATTACCCTGGAAGAACTTCAGGGTACGGTGAGCGATGTAAGCGAGGTGCTCTCAAAAACAGCCGGGGTTAAAATACGTTCTTCGGGAGGTGTTGGCAGTAGTGCCCGTATCTCGGTACGAGGTCTTGAAGGTAACAGGATAGGATTTTATATTGATGATACACCTCTAAGCGACAATACCGATTTTGTTGATATAAATGATTTACCCATCGATTTTATTGAAAGGGTCGAAGTATACAAAGGAATTGTACCTGCTAAGTTTGGCGGGGCCTCAATGGGAGGGGCAGTAAATATAGTAACTAAAGAATACCCCCCCATGTATATTGATGCCAGCTACACCATCCAGTCATTTAATTCACATAAAATAACGACAGTAATAAAAAGTAATAAAAATGGTATTGAATTCGGTGGAGGAGGTTTTTATACCTATTCCGATAACAGCTATAAAATGGAGCTGCCAAACCGAGCTGGGACTTATGTTACCCGGGATCACGATAAGTTTAAAAAACTTGTCGGGGCTGTTGCCCTTACCTCAAAAAACTGGTGGTTTGATGAAATGGAATTTGAAATTCCTGTAGTTCTTACGGAAAGACAAATACAGGGTATTGAAGATTATGATTTAAAACATGCGGTTAGTTATGCCAATGCTGTTCTATTTGCAAACAGTAATAATAAAAGTAATTTTTTTATCGACGGGCTCGATCTTGTTTTTGATAATGCCTTTGGTTATACTGTCTACAAGTATATCGATACAGCAAGCTATCTATATGGTTGGGATGGAGAAAGAATGGATAATTTCACAGATGAAGGTATTGGTTACGGGGAAATAGGAAGGCAACCCAATGATGTATATAATCAAAAATATAATTTCTTCCAGAAAACCAACCTGAATTATGTAATAAACAATACCAACTCCATTAACCTTCATTCACAGTATAAGTTTGTCAGGGGAATCCCCCAGGATACTCTCCGCGATTATATCGTAGGACAGGAAACTAATTTTAATAGTACCATGAACAGTTGGGTGACAGGGCTCACATACGAATTCAATTCACTAAATAAAAAGTTCTCCAACGCACTTACAGCCAAACACTACTATTACTCAATGATAACAAAACTAATCGATCTATACTTACTGGGCACGCCCGAAGACATCGATATGCATAAAAGCGATTTTGGCATTAGCGATGCATTCCGTTATCGTTTTACTCCTGCCTTCCTGGTTAAAACCTCATTAGCGTATGATGTAAGTTTACCTACCGATGAACAATTATTGGGTGATGGATTCCTGTTGGCGCCTGCTGCTGATCTCGAACCCGAACGTAATACAAGTTTTAACTTGGGGTTTATGTACGATGGAGCCGGGATGAATCACCACAGGTTTCAATTTGAAATTAACGGATTCTACAATTACCTGGAAAATATGATACGTTTTACCGGGGGACCTTTGCAAAGTAAATATGAAAATTTTGGTGAAATGAGGACTTTGGGTGTTGAAACAGAAATAAAATGGGATGCCACACGCTGGTTATACCTATGGACTAATGCCACTTACCAGGATTTAAGGGATACGCGTGAATACGAACCCGGAACAACTGTAGCTAATCCTTCAAAAGGCCATCGAATACCCAATATACCTTGGCTATTTGTCAATGCCGGTTTTGAAATGCACAAGGAAAATCTGTTTGGCGGTACCGGGCAAAATACTCGCTTAATGGGTGATTGTCAATTTGTTGAAGAGTATTATTACGATTTTGAGTTGAGTATTGATGAACCCCGGAGAATACCGAGGGCAATTACTTTTAATGTTGGCCTGGAACACAGTTTAAAAGATCAGAGCATTTATTTAAGTGTTAAGGCGAATAATATTTTCGATGCTACGGTTATTTCGGAATTCAACCGGCCGTTGCCCGGACGAAATTTCGGCGCTAAGGTTAGGTATGTATTTAAATAAGGCTTATCAGGCTTAATAAAACAAACAGTATTTAGCCGGTAAAGAAGAAATAATATTGTTGAATTCAGCCTAAAGCTTAAAGCAAATTTATATAGCAAACCTATAAATATTTATATTATGAAAAGAACAATTCAATTTTTAACCGTACTGCTGTTATTGGCAGTTTTCAATTCATGTGAAAAAGAAACAGAAGGTGACGTTGGAGGGGTTGGTAGGATATTAATTACGACAATGGTGCCAAATGCCGATGGATTATCAGGCTCTGCATATATGCAATTAATACCGGAACTTGAAGATATATCCGTAACAAACACTTATGCAAAGTCTGTAGCATACAGTAGCGTGCCCTGTGTAAGTGGCAGCGATATTTATATTATTCCCGGTTGGGGAGGCACAACGGATTACATGACCAAATATTCCGTTGTTAATGATCAATTGGAAAAACAATGGGAATATCTGTTACCCACTGAATCGGGTGCAACCAATGTGGTAATCGATGGCGATGTTGCCTACGTTGCCTGTTCATTCTCAGCAGAAATAATCGTAATGAACCGTACCGAAGGAACTTTAATTGAACAGATTGATATCAGCGGGTACGGGGCAGGCGACCAGAATCCTGATGCTGCCTGCATGGTAGTACGTGATAACTATTTGTATATAGGCTTAAACCAAATGGTGGGGGGTTATTTGCCTTCTCCAACACGTCCTTATACCGATGTGTTGATAATTGATATGGAAAGTAACGAAGTATTAAAAATGATTACTGACAGTACTTCGGGTATTTCAAATTCAACAAGGCCTATTGATCCCTGTTCAATATTTGTAGATGAAAATAATGATATTTATGTTGTCAGTGTAGGTGCATGGGGATACATGGCTGCATATGGTCATTATTCAGGTGTATTGAAAATAAAATCGGGCGAAACTGATTTTGACCCCGACTATCAATTTGTGTTTAATTCCACTGCTATTGAAGGGGAAAGCAACCTCATGGATTATCCTCATGCAGTTAAGTATTATGGAGACGGAAAGCTTTATGCTACGATAAATATTCCTGCATATTATGGCGATCCGGTGAATTATATAGAAGACCACACCGTTATTCCGGCTGAAATTGACCTTCAGGAACAAACCATTAAGGCCCTTGACTTCCCTTACAGCAATAGTTATGGGGTTGCCGTGGGTCTTTATGAGGAGTATGTGGTGTTTGGCCTTGCAACAACCACCGATAACGGTTTCTATACCTATAATCCGACAACAGGGGAATGCAGTTCAAAAGCTGTTGTAACAACAGAAGGATACCCTTATACTTTTAATTCTCTGCAATAAATTTTAGGTTTTTGTAAATAAAGCTCATACCAGAAATAGACTTGGCCTGAGCTTTATTGTTCTGCGCTCTGAAGATCATAACATATTAGAATTGTTAAAAAAAACTTTGAGATTATAAATAATTGTGAAACAGAGTAAAAAAGTAAATAACCTTATATGAGTACATTATCAAGATTAAAAACTTATATGACCGGAAGGAAAGCCCTGCTACCGGTATCATTGGTACTATCAGCACTCAGTGCTTTGACGGGAATGGTTCCATATATTCTCATTTGGTTTATCATTGCCCACCGGATGCGCACTGTGGCTAATGCCTATAAAATAGTAGTGTTGGAAAATGGCAGGGTTGCAGAAAGCGGTTCGCCTGAAGAATTAAAAAACAAAAAAGGCAGTTTTGCCAGGATGGTGGGACGACAGATGACGGTAGCGATTAGCTAACAGCCAGAGGCCAATAACCAACAAACAGAAAAATAAAAATAATGGAAAATAAAACACAAAAAATACAAATCAAAAAAGGCAATGTTCAGGAAACCCTTTTATTGCCTTTATGGGGACGGGCAACCGAAACACAAAGAAGCAATCCCAGAATAGTAGATAACAAAGCGGTTGAAATTATCGATAAGCTTGATTATGATTTTTCAACCATTACCGAAAACCTTAATGAAATGTCGATAACGGGATGGGTAGCACGATGTCTTCATATTGACCGGGCTGTCACACAATTTATTGAAAAACATCCCGAGGCAACTATCATCAATCTTGGTTGCGGATTGGATACAACCTTCGACCGCATCGATAACGGAAAAATAATGTTTTACGAGTTAGACT
>JASFVU010000459.1:0-3392 GCA_050049665.1 Bacteroidales bacterium
CCTGCCTGCTGCAACCATTTGCCTGATCCGTTCCTTATTCATTTCAGACAACTTACTGTTCTTTCTCCTGGGTGAAAACCGCTGTACATAACTATCCTCATCAACTGCTTTTACCGTACTATCGATCCAACCGAAACACAAAGCTTCTTCTACAGCGACATTATAGGGAATCCGCTGTTTGCCACTGTTTTTTTTATAATAGACAAGCCATACTTCTTTTGCACTGTTATGATTCTTTTCAAGCCAGTTTCTCCATTCCTTCCTGGTGGTAACACAGATCTTTTCCGTAATTTCCATCTGAATACCTTTTTTCAGAACATATTCAGTAACAATTCCTTCATCTCCCGGTAATTGACCGCCACCTCAAAACCGGGATAGTCGTCAATCACATTTTGCGGCGGTTTGTACAAAAAGGCTTTGTCAGCCTCTTCGAGCATAGTGACATCGTTGTATGAATCGCCAAAGGCTATGACTGTATAAGCAAGACTTCTCAGTGCCTTTACAACCTGTCTCTTGGGATCTTTCTGACGAAGTTTATATCCTGTGATCCTGCCGTTTTCGTCTACTTCAAGTGAATGGCAGAACAAAGTGGGGTAATCAAGTTGTTTCATCAGCGGGTCGGCAAACTCAACAAAGGTATCGGACACGACGATCAGTCTGGTAACGGATTTCAGCCAGTTGATCATATCCAGTGCCCCTTCCAAGGGTTTTAAAGTACCTATTACACCTTGTATATCTTTTAATTTCAGGTTATGCTCATCAAGGATCTTCAGGCGATAATTCATCAGTTCATCGTAGTCCTTAATATCCCGTGTGGTAAGTTTCAGGGCATCAATTCCTGTTTTTTTGGCTACATTGATCCAGACTTCAGGAACCCATACACCTTCTAGGTCGCAACAAACAACATGCATAACACAATGTGTAAATGAGATTAATAATTCGTTTTCAGGTATTGTCTGAAAATATCGTAATTGTTTTCGAGTTTAACAAATTGTTCTTCCTTTTCTTCCAGCCCTTTTAAACTTTCGGGAAGTTCGGGATCTATCCCGAGGATGTTCTGTATCTCTTCCGGGAATTTTGCAGGATGAGCCGTTTCAAGACATACCGCTGCCTGATTGGCGTCATGATCTTCGGGAAAAACATCATAATAATGACTCAGACCTGCCCAACCCACCGAACCATGTGGTTCAAGAAGTACACCATGCCGTTCATAAACCATTTTCAGTGTATCCAGCGTTTCGTTATCATCTATGCTTACCGTAAACATGTCCTTCTTCATCGGGTCCATATCGGGTTGTTTTACCACTTTCCCTGTTTCATCCATGGTTCCTCCATACAGAGCAACGATCCGGGCCATGTTGCTGGGGTGACCCACATTCATTGCACTTGAAACACAGTTCAGCGAAGGAACAATGGTCTTATAATTTCCCGATTTGAAATATTCAGGTACCTCATCATTCTCATTGGTAGACACGACGAATTTTTTTACCGGCAAACCCATTTTTTTGGCCATTAATCCTCCCATCAGGTCTCCGAAATTACCTGAAGGAACAGAAAAGATGATTTGTTCGCCTTTTGTTATATCGCACAACCGGGAATAGGCATACAGGTAATAAATGCTTTGGGGTATCAGCCGGCCGATATTGATGGAATTTGCCGATGACAGGTTCAGTGATGCCAGATCTGGATCATTGAAAGCACGTTTCACCAGTGCCTGGCAATCGTCGAACTTGCCGTCAATGGAAATGATCTGTACATTATTGTGCAAGGTTGTCATTTGCTTACGCTGCCGGTTGGTTACTTCCGTCTCGGGGAAGAGGACCACAACCTGAATGTTGTCGAGCCCGTAAAATGCGTTTGCGATAGCGCTGCCGGTATCTCCTGAAGTAGCCGTAAGTATCAGCAGATTGCGTTGCTCCTTTTTCAGAAAATATTGCATAAGACGCCCCATCATCCGGGCTGCAAAATCTTTAAAGGATGCTGTCGGCCCCTGATCGAGATGCATGATGTATTTCTTTTCATATACATTTTCAAGAGGCACTTCATAGTTGTATGCATCTTTTACCAGGGCAAGAAGCTCTTCATCTTCAATGGCCCCATGCAAATATTTCCCTGCTGTCTCGAAAGCTATTTCATGATATTCTTTTGTCGAAAAAGTACGTATCTCCTGTGCTGTAAATGCCGGAATGAAATCGGGCATGTATAATCCTCCGTCAGGAGCAAGTCCTTTCAGCAGTGCGCCTTCAAAAGTAACTTTTCCTGCTTTTAAGTTGGTTGAATAATACTGTGGTCGAGACATTGGTCAGTTTTTTTTCATAAGGGATTCAAGGTACTTGTATTCTTCGTTTCCAAAGTTATGAAATGATTGCAATTTCAGATCAGCTATATCATACTCCTTCCGGTTGGTTCCGGCATCACCGAGGAATGCCACTACCTTCATGCCTGCGGCCCTGGCTGCTTTTATTCCGTTAAGCGAATCTTCAAAAACGACGCAGTTTTCAGGTGTGGCCTGCAGTTTTTCTGCTACGGAAAGAAATATGCCTGGGTGAGGCTTCCCGGCAGGCTCTACCTCTCCTGAATAAAGAAGATCGAAAAAGTCTCCCAGATGATGGCTGGAAACAACCTGTCTGATAAGGTCCAGTGCCGACGATGATGCTATAGCCATAGGAATGCCTTTCTCCTGAAAAAGGTTCAGCACATCCTTTAATCCCGGCATAAGTTCAGCTCTTTCGATGATCAGTTCCTCAGCTCTTTGGTTTATATTGCCGGCGATCTGTTCTACGGAAATGCCTTTCAAAGTTATTTCCGTCAGCCAGAATCTCACAGCATCAATGGTAGGCAAGCCCCTTGCATCGATCAGCTTGTCTTCGGCAAGAGCTATCCCGGCCCTGTTGAAAATCTCAATTTCCGCTTCCTTCCACAAAGGTTCGGAATCGATCAGAGTGCCATCCATATCAAATATCGCAGCTTGCATGGGTCTTCCCCTTCCTGTGTCCGAAGTTCTGATTTTTGCTGGGTTCATCCGGAAATACAATATATTATTCTGAACAGTTACTTCGCACTTTCGGTTGGTATTTCCCTGTCAACTTTTTTGATCAGCCCCTGCAACACTGTTCCCGGACCTACCTCCGTAAACGAAGTTGCCCCGTCGGCCAGCATATTCCTGATCGTCTGGGTCCACTTAACCGGTGATGTCAGCTGCAGTTTAAGGTTTTCTTTTATCTGTAACGGATCTGCAACAGGTTTGGCTGTGACATTCTGGTAAACCGGACATATCGGAGCATTAAAACCGGCACTTTCTATTGCATTCTCCAGTTCAATGCGTGCGGGTTCCATCAGAGGAGAATGGAATGCCCCCCCGACTTTTAATTTCAGAGCTCTTTTTGCCCCCA
>JASFVU010000460.1:0-3389 GCA_050049665.1 Bacteroidales bacterium
GTTCATAATGCCCCAGGTCGAGATCTGTTTCGGCACCATCTTCGGTCACAAAGCATTCACCATGTTCATATGGATTCAACGTACCCGGATCAACATTTATGTAGGGATCAAGTTTTTGAATAGATACCTTAAAGCCTCTTGCCTGTAATAATTTACCCAACGATGCGGAAATAATGCCTTTACCCAGGGAAGATGTCACACCTCCTGTAACAAAAATATATTTGGTATGTGCCAAACCTGAAATATTAAATGTTTGCGCAAAAGTAAATAATTAATCCCAAAGGCTGAATTTTCAGGGGTATATTTTTAAAACGGACCTGTATCGCGGTTAACGGGCTTTCAACCGGGATCTTTTAACATTTGTTAATCTTCGAACTCATCAATAATTCTGATCTTTCCTTTTAATTGCTCTATCTTTTTCCTGGCGTTCTCTATTTTCTTGTTTACATCCGTAATCATAGACTCGGCATTTTCGGATTCGGTAAAAAAACCAATGTTGTTTTCCCAGAGAGTGATATCATTCTCCAGTTGTTTCAGTTTATTAAAACATTTTTCCCGCTCATTGCGCAGCCTGTTGGATGAATTCGGTTTATCAACAATGTTTTCGACACGGCTGCGGAATTTGAGGAGCGACTTTTTACTTTCATCAAGTTTCAGCTGATCGAATTTGGAATTTATAGCCTGCCGGTACCTTTCCTGTACTTCGTTCTTATCCCTCAAAGGCACGTATCCGATCTCCGACCAGCGGCGCTGCAGTTCATTCAGCGATTCAAGGTTTTTATCAACCTGATCCGTCAGCTTAAAATCCTCAATCTCTTTTATCAAATCATTTTTCATCTTAAGGTTCTCCTCATACCGGGTATCGATCCGGGAAAAATAGTTTGATTTGTTATTAAAGAAGACATCGCATGCGGCTCTGAAACGTTTCCATATCTTATCCGACTGTTTGATCGGCACAGGACCGATTTCTTTCCACCGCTTCTGGAGAGCAATCATTTCATTGGTCGTTTTTTTCCAGTCAGTATTGTCCTGCAAGGCTTCGGCCTGAATACACAACTCTGTTTTTAATTCAAGATTATGCTGTTGTTCCTCCCTGTTATGGCTATAATACCGACGTTTCTTGTCAAAAAATCCATCGCAGGCCTTACGAAACCTTTCATACACCTGGGTATTGTGTTTTTTGGGAGCAAAACCGATCGATTTCCACACTTTCTGCAGTTCGATCAGCTCCTTCGATTTTTCCTCCCAATCTTTATGATTCTCTAACTCCAGTGTATTTATTTCCTCGGCCTTTTCACATAGCAATAACTTTTCCTCATAGTTTTTCTTCTGTTCCTGTTTAAGGTTTACGAAGTATTCCTGGTGTTTCCGGTTAATCTTTGAAGTTGTTCCTTTGAATCTTTCCCAGATCTCGGTTCTTTTATCAATCGGGACCGGCCCTACTTCCCGCCACCGGTCATGCAACTTTTGCAATTGCCGGAATGCTTCAACGACAGAAGGTTCCAACAATAGCTCTTCGGCTCTTTCACAAAGTTTGATCTTCGCTTCGAGGTTCTTCTTCAGATCCAGATCCCGAAGCTCCTTATTTATCTTGATATAATCATAAAATGCCTCAACCTGGTAATGATAAGATTCCCAGAGATCTTTCAGGTTTTGCTGAGGAACCGGCCCTGTTTCATGCCAGCGGCTCTGGAGTTCACGAAAATCATGGAATGTTTTATTTAACGATTCCTGACTATTCACCAGTTCTTTGATCCCTTCAATGATCCTGTATTTCTCCTCAAGATTTTTTACTTTATCTTCTTCGAGTTTCTTATTGTATTCGTTCTTTAACTCCTTGTATTTTTGAAGAAGCTCTTTCAACTCTGTCTCAACCGGGTTCTCCTCCAGCTTAAAATCTTCCAGTTGTCCCCCTTCATCAAGGAATTTCTTTTTAATTGCTTCGTGGTCGGCTTTTAGTTTCTTATAAAAGTTGGATTTAATACTTTCAACTTCCCCGCGAAGTTCCCCAACCTCTCCGCTATCGATGAGATCTTTCAATACTTTCACAAGGTCTTCCTTTGAAAGCTTTGTATAATCAATTTTTTCCGGTTCATTCGAAGGAGGTTCGCTTCCTGTCTGTTCTTCTCCCGATTCTTTCCCGTCGCTTTCGGTATCTTCTTTTGAGGATTTCCCTGCCTGTTCTTTTTCCTCTTTCTTTTTTTCTTCACTTTCGGGTTTCTCCTCAGAAGGTTTTTCAGGCAAAGCGGTATCCTCCTCTGAGCCTTTGATAACCTTCTTTTTCTTCTCCTTGTTTCCAGGCTTTGATTTGGCTGTCGTTTCCTTTTTACCGGTAGACTTTTGCCCGGCAGCCTTTTTCACTTTCTTTGAACCGGACTTTGATTCGTCTTCCTTATCGTTCTTTTTTTCCGGTGCTTTTTCTTTTGATTTCTTGTCTTTCATATCTTCGGTTTCACCGAATTGTTCATCACGAACAGAGTCTTTAGGATCTAATTCCACCATAGCGATCTACTTTGATTTCTTTTGCAATTGCCTTATTCTTATATACGAAAATAGATATTAACATTCAATATGACAATGTTTTTCAAAATTTGCGAACGAATCAGTTAATTTAAGCGTAATTGTAAAATAATAACGCATTCTTCAACGCAATCTTATAATTTAACATATTGCTAACATTTTTCATTCGGAAATATCATTGTTGTAAATAACAGACCATGTTCTGTACGATGTATTATTTTTGTAAAAAAACAATATGAATATCGACATTCTTACTATTCTGCCTGAACTGCTGGCAGGCCCTTTCAACCAATCCATACTGAAAAGAGCCGTTGAAAAAAATATTGTGCGGATCAATATTCATGATATCAGAACATACGCTACCGATAAATACAAAACGGTTGATGATTATGCTTTTGGCGGAGGAGCCGGAATGGTCATGGAAATAGAACCCATCGACAGGTTGATCTCTTCGTTGAGATCAGAAAGAAAATACGATGAGATCATTTACCTGACACCCGATGGTGAAAAATTTGATCAGCAACTGGCCAATCATTTTTCTTCAAAGCAGAATATTATTTTGCTATGCGGCCATTACAAGGGAGTTGATCAAAGGGTCAGGGATCATTTGATAACCAGGGAAGTTTCCATAGGTGATTACGTACTTACCGGGGGTGAACTGGCTGCTGCTGTAATGGTTGATGCCATTGTCAGACTCATTCCGGGTGTGCTCTCGGATGAAACATCTGCCCTGACAGACAGTTACCAGGACCATTTGCTGGCACCCCCTGTTTATACAAGGCCATCGAACTACAAGGGATGGAAAGTTCCCGAAGTATTGCTTTCCGGAAATCATAACGATATAGAATCCTGGCGTTTTAAGCAATCCC